>CAYJJL010000059.1:0-10282 GCA_964370455.1 uncultured Faecalibacterium sp. | reverse complement strand
CAAAGAATTGCAAAATACTATGCAGAAAGCCTTGGGCGAACAATATATATGTGTGCTGTTACAAGCCCATAATACTGAAACTTTCATATTGCTGGACGATATATCACAAAAATATAGCACCAATGAAATTTTAATAAATTTGCTTGAAGAACTTTCGTTAGAATTTGAATGTAATATTTTGCTTAGCAATTCTGCACAAAGTCCTAAGGAAATACCTTCTTTATATGCAAACTTGCATGTTACCTCTGCGCTTGAAGATATTTTTAAAACTAAGCGTGTGGTACAATTTAAACAAACCCTGAAAAAGAACGAACATTTGTACGGTGATCGTTACCGCTTAGTTGAACAAATGGAAGCACTCTTCAAACTCCGAAACTTTCCTGAAATAAACCAACGTGTGCAAGACTTGTTCCACTCTCTTGAAGATGGAAATTTACCAGAATATTACGTTAAATCAATTTTGATAGAGCTGTTAGCATTAATTTGTAAATATGCAAATCATGATAAAATACAGTATGAAACTTACGAAGATTGTTATAATGGCATTTTAAGTGCGGTTCGTAACGCAAATTATTTATCAACAAAAGAAAAACTTCAAAACGATTTTTTAGAATTGATAGCTATTTATGAAAAAAACAGTGTCGTAGGCACTGTGAGCGTTGAAACAATTAAAAATTACATACAAAATAATTATCATGATGTAGATTTTTCATTATCTCGTCTTGCAGACGAAATGCAAGTGAGCAATGCATACTTGAGTTTCCTTTACAAAAAAAATACAGGAATGAACTTATCTGAATATGTGTGGGAAGTACGCAAGCAAAAAATGATAACACTGCTAACTACTACTAATTTAAACATTGAGCAAATAAGTGCACTTGTAGGTTATGACAATGTATCAAGTTTGCGACGTAAATTTAAACAAGACACTGGTAAAACGCCTAACCAAATAAGGCGTGAATTATAATAAAATATAAAATCAATTCTCAAAATTGCAATATAACTATTAAAACTGATACAATTTTTGTAAAGAAAAGAGCACAAATTTTAAGTAAGCACTTAAAATTTGTGCTCTTTTTAATAAAATATTCAAAAATAGTACAAGTTTTAAGTATTAAAAAATAATTGTATCTTGTCACACATGCTGTTCATTTGTATACTTGAACAAATAAAACTTTTGAGTTGATAAAATTTCAACCAAAACAAACAAGAGGAGGAAGAATGATAGCACTCAAATCAAAAAATAAAAAAGAAGTGCGGTTAAAAGCCACTCGAAAAGAGAGATATAAAGCATTTAAAGATAGTATTCCACTTTATATCATTATGGCAATACCACTACTATTTTTTATTATTATCCGCTATGTACCAATGTACGGCTTACAAATTGCATTTCGTGATTACAAAACAGTAGATGGTATTTTTGGCAGCCAGTGGGTTGGTCTTGAAAACTTTGTACGTTTTGTTACTAGCTACAACTTTTGGGAGATAATGATAAACACGCTTTCAATTAGTTTGTACCAATTGCTAGTTTCGTTTCCACTTACAATTATTTTTGCACTTTGCATACATTCTGTTGCAAATGGACGCTTTAAAAAAGTTGTACAAATGGTAACGTATGCTCCACACTTTATATCTGTTGTTGTTATGTGTGGCATTATTATACAAGTGCTTGATCCACGTACTGGTATGATAAACCAGTTACTTGGTCTGTTGGGCTTTGAACCAATTGATTTCATGGCAAACGCTGATATGTTTTCTTCAATATATGTTTGGAGCGAAGTTTGGCAGCGTGCAGGTTGGGGTACAATAATTTACCTATCGGCCTTAAGTAGTATAGATTCTAGTTTGCATGAAGCCGCTGCAATTGATGGCGCATCCAAATTTAAAGCACTAATACATATAGATTTAACAGGCATCACACCCATGATTATAACAATGCTAATTATGGACGTTGGTCGTATTTTGCAACTTGGTTTCCAAAAAGTATTGTTGCTACAAACACCGCTTAACATTGCCGCCTCACAAGTTATACAAACTTATGAATACCAAGTTGGCCTTGCCTCACCTATACCAGATTTTTCCTATTCGACAGCAATTAGCTTGTTTACTAGCCTTATTAATTTCACATTGTTAATAACAGTAAATAAGATTGCTCGCAGAGCAGGCGATAACGGTTTATGGTAAGAAAGGAGCTAACATGAATAATTTTTCTAGCATCTTTAAAGGTTATGTAGCCAAAGAAGATAAAATTTTTATATTTATTGTACACACTGTTCTCTTTTTTGCTGGCGTGGTTGCACTTTATCCATTGTTATATGTTGTAAGTTCATCTTTTAGCTCACCTGAGGCGGTTGTTAGTGGTCAAGTGTTTTTATGGCCCGTTGATTTTTCACTTGAAGCATACAAAGCTGTTTTTGAGTATCAGGATATTTGGGCTGGTTATGCTAATACGATTTTTTATGCAACTGTAGGTACGGTACTAAACGTAGCACTTACATTAATGTTAGCGTATCCACTATCACGTAAGAGTTTATTTGGTGGCAAAAAATTAATGTTACTACTTACATTTACTATGATGTTTAACGCTGGTATGATACCAACATATATGTTAATGCAAAATTTAAACCTTATTAACACACGTTTTGTTATTATACTATTAGGGTTACTGCCAGTGCGCAATATAATACTTGCGTGCACTTTTTACCGCCAAACAATAGGTACAGAAATAGTAGAAGCAGCAAAGATTGATGGTGCTACTGAATATACAATTTTAATACGAATTATAGCGCCTTTATCCAAAGCCATACTTGCAGTAATTGCTCTTTTTACTTTTGTTGATTATTGGAATGAGTTTTTTACAAGTATGATTTACCTAAATGATTCAGCAAAATATCCATTGCAACTAGTATTACGTGAAATACTAATTATGAACAACATAGATCCATCAGTTACACCTATGGACCCTGAAACTATGGATGCTCTTTACGGAATTACTGAATTGCTAAAATATGCAATTATAGTAGTTTCTAGCTTGCCAGTAATGTGTATGTTCCCATTTGCACAAAAGCATTTTGTCAGAGGTGTTATGTCTGGCGCTGTTAAAGGCTAAAGATATTTTGCTATAATTTTAACATGTAAACTATTTTAAATCACAATATTATATAAGGAGAATTCTTATGAAAAAAATTACACGTCGTCAATTCTTACAAACCGCTAGCATTGCTTGTGGCACTGCTACTCTAGCCGCTTGTGGTGCAGATTCTTCTACTGCTGCTAGCTCAGACGCTGCTACTAACGGGGATTCTGTGAGCAGTGACATCGTCACACCTGCTGGCGAGTATCCAATAGTAACAGAGCCTGTAACACTAACTATAATGGCAGCACAGCATGCTTTAGTTGAAGATATGGAAACAAATGCTTTCACAAAATTTTTAGAAGAAAAAACAGGTGTTCATATTGATTGGCAAACAGTTGCAGAATCAAATGCAACTGAAAAATTGAATGTAATGCTTTCCACTGGTAGCAATTTACCTGATATATTCTTAGGGTTTAAAATTGAAATGACACAGCAAATTGTTATGGGCGAAGAACAAGGTTTATTTGTTAACCTAGAACCATATTTTGAAGAGTACGCACCAAACTTGATTGAAATGTATGCTACAGTTGAAAACTTACAAAATATGTGCACTACACCATCTGGCGGTATATATGGCGTTGCTGGTTTAGAGGAAGCTTTCCACGTTAAATACCCTGCAAAGGCATGGATACAACAAAGCCCTTTAGATGCTATGGGTGCAGAGCTACCTACTACTATAGATGAATTTACTGATTTATTGCGTGAAATAAAGGCTACAGACCCAGACAGCATACCATTCACAGCTGCAACTACAGGTTACGGCACTAACTTAGTCCCATTTATTATGTCTGCTTTCCTTGAATATTACGAAGTAACTGGGGTTTCTACAGATATTCCATTTACTGTTATTGATGGTAAAATCGCAGCTGCTTTCACACAAGATCAATTTAAAGATGGTTTGATGTATTTAAACAGCCTAATGAAAGATGGACTACTTGACACAGGAGCATTAACACAAGACCAAAAACAGCTTAAAACACTTACTGGAAACACAGATAACATTGTTGGTGTTGTATGCGCTGGTGCTCCGCTTGCTGCTGTTAGTGGTGTAGCAACAGCTATGGACTGGACAGCTCTAAACCCATTAGTAGGGCCTTCTGGCAATTCATATACACGTTTTATACCAATCGCTCCTATATCTGGACGTTTTGTTGTTACTAAAGAGTGTAAAAACGTAGAAGCTGCTGTGCGCTGGATGGATTATTTCCTTTCCACAGAGGGCACACTTAATTCAATGATAGGTGCAGAGGGTGTTAACTGGGCGTTCAACACAGATGACTCTCGCCTTGGTATTAACGGCTTACCTGCAACTTATGAACGCTTGACACCATACGGTGAAATGCAAAATGTAAACTGGGAGAAAATGGCTCCTGTTAACCTACATGACAGCTTGAGAAATGGTATGCTCGCAGTTGGTGGCTCTGAGGATATGGAATCTAAATTGTATCAAGAAACACAAGAACGCTACGAACCTATGAATGATGATAGATTTATTTTGCCAGTTACTATTGGTGAAGATGTAATGGCGGAATTTGTTGACATTACAACAGCATTAGATACTTACCTAGCACAAACTACTGCTGAATTTATTGTTGGTTCTCGCAGTTTTGATGATTGGGATAAACACATTAGCACACTAGATAAAATGGGTGTACCTCGTCTTGTTGAGATAATGAACGAAACATATTCAGCACAATATGGCACATTAGGCTTAGTATAAAAGGTAGGCACTACATAAAACAGAAAAAGGTTTCGGTTTACCGTATGTGTTAAAAAACAGGTAGGATACATATGTAACCTACTTGTTTTTTATATTTTATAATATATTAGTGAAGAAAGGTTTTTCAAATGCAACAACATCAAATTTTTATTTCCCCTTTAGGTGACGATTGTGCCACTGGGACTATACAAGCACCTGTAAAAACCTTACAAAAAGCCAAGGAAATAGTGCGCACAATACCAAAAGGAAACATAACAGTGTTTTTGCGTGGTGGCATTTATCCAGTGAAGGAAACAGTAGTTTTTAATCTCGCTGATGGTGGCAACGATGAAAAGATTGTTACTTACACAGCTTATGAGGACGAAACACCTTGTTTTTGGTCTGGTGCAGTTATATCGCAGTGGGAAAAAGTAGAGGAAGAAATTTGTGATTTGCCAGAATGTGCAGTAGGCAAAATTTATAAAGCTCCTTTTCCTAAAAGTGCCTCTAAAATTTTGACACTGTTTTCGGGCAGTGATTGCCTGACACGATGCCACAGTGAAATGACATTGCCCACAAAAAATATAGAATATGAGAGAGCAGATAGCTTAAATGTTGTTAATGAAAATGATCGCCCACTTTTAAGGCGAGTGGATTTCCCAAAAGGATTAATTAAACAGCGTGATAACATGCAAGATGTTGAATTGCGTTTTATGCCTGTGCCATGGACTATGAACTTGTTACCCATAGCAAGTGTAGACGAGGAAAACGGCATTGCAACCTTAGCTGTTGAGGCAACAACACCACTTTGCGCAAAACCTGATGGTATGCGTGTGGAAAATGATATTATGTATTTGCAAAAAGAGGGGTGGTTTTGTGCCAACCAAAAAACACGTACACTTTATTATTTTGGCGACCCTACGGGTCAAGAAATATGGACACCAACTGTAATAGAATACATACGTGTTGAAGGTGAAATTGATGCACAAGGTGCTATAGATATACCCGTTTGCAACCTACACTTTAAAGGTATTGCCTTCCGTGGTGGTATGCGTGACACGACAATTGACGGCTACAAAGGCAGCGGAATACAGCACGACTGGGAAATGTATGATAAATCAAATGCAATGATACGTTTTAGGGGAGCGCAAGACTGTTCACTTTCGCATTGTCGTGTTTATGATACAAGCTCAACTGCATTGCGCCTTGATTTACACTGTCAAAATATTTTAATTGAAAATAATTTATTTGATAATATAGGCAACATGGGTATTTTATTGTGTGGTTATGGCCCTGGTACTAAAGATGTTAACCACAGCAATATTATACACAACAACATTATAACTCGGTGTGGTACAGAATTTTGGCACGGACATGCAATTTTTGTTTGGCAGAGTGGAAATAATAAAATCACACACAACCGCATACACCACACTGCGCGCAAGGGTATTGGCATTTGTGGTGTACGAATTACAATTTTGCGACATCCAGAACATTTATTTGATGAGGCTGTTAAAACTATACGTTGGGGGGAGATAAACGCAAGTTTCCCACATGCTAAAGATGTTTATGATAATTATCAGCCATATTTGCACTCACGCAACAACTTAATAGCGTACAACGAGGTGTTCAAAGCACTTGAAAAAATAGGTGATGGTGCAGTTCTTAACGTTTCAGGTGCAGGTGCTGGAAATATAATGCGAAACAATTATGTGCACCACATTAGTACGTATCTTGCTACTAGCGTTATGCGCACAGATGACTGGCAAAGGGATACGTTGTTTGAAAATAATATCATTTATAAAGCAAATGTCTCAGCTATAACTCGTAAGGGTTTTAACCACCTTGTGAATAATATTATGGTAGACGTCAATTGCAAAAATGGTTATTTGCGTTTTGCTTCATATCCAGATGAAGAGGCTCATTTTGGTTCGCTAATTTGCAAAAATGTGTGTTATGACACTGGTGATGAGATGCAAGTTTTAGGTAAAGGTTATCTTATTTCTGATGGCGCAACTTACCCTGAAAATTGTAGAACTAGCGATAATCTTTATTTTTGTAAAAACAATGAAAACCCTCAGCAAAGTGATTTTATGCCTAAAAATACACAGGGATACAAATGTTTAGATCCTATGTTTGAAGATATTGCTAACGAGAATTTCAAGTTTAAAAGTGGCTCTCCTGCATTAAAAATGGGTATTAAATCTTTAGATGTTGCCGAAATGGGATTGACGGATAAATATCCACAAAAATATAAAAAAATAGAATACGTACAAGATATTAGTGTAGATACTTATGAGCGTGGAAAACATCCAGATAAACAAAATTATGGTTGGTGGTAATTAATGATTATATATGCTTTACGGCTTAATTAAAAAAACGAAAAGAAAAACGCGCAAGTAAAACTAGTTGATATAGCGGTACGCTGGCGCTGAGAAAGAGAGATTTCAATATGAACAAGCAGAAAAATGTTTTATTTATTTTAGCAGATGATCAAAGGTTTAATACCATACATTCACTTGGAAACAAGTGTATAAAAACTCCTAATATAGATGCTCTGGTTGCGCACGGAACCACATTTACACAGGCGCATATACCATGCGGTACATCTGGTGCAGTTTGTATGCCAAGCCGTGCTATGCTTAACACAGGTCGCACTTTATTTCATATCGATGGTGAGGGGCAATGTATACCACCAGAACATACTATGATGCCCGAAACTTTTAAAACTAACGGTTATGATTGTTTTGGCACTGGCAAATGGCACAACGGCCCTCCGGCTTTTAGCCGTGGTTTTACTAGTGGCGAAAATATTTTCTTTGGCGGCATGTGGGACCATTGGAATGTACCAACATGTAAATTTGACCCAACTGGAGAATACGACAACGTTATTGATTTTGTGACAAATTTTTCGCTAAACAACGTGCCTACAAAAATTAATTGCGATGCATTCAACCCAGGTAAACACTCCACTGAATTGTTAACGGATAGCGCTATAAAATATTTAAAAACACGTGAAGATACTAAACCATTTTATTTATATTTATCCTACCTTGCTCCTCACGACCCGCGCACAATGCCAGAACATTTTAAAAACATGTATAATCCTGATGATATTGTTTTACCAGAAAACTGCACTACTGAACATCCATTTTTATTTGGTGTTGAAAACATCAGGGACGAAAAATTATGCCCATACCCACGCACAGAAGCCTCGCTAAAAAAAGAACTAGCCGAGTATTATGGTATGATAACACATCTGGACTATGAAATTGGTCGTGTACTAGCTGAATTAAAAACTCAAAATTTGCTTGAGGAAACGATAATTGTTTTTACAGCAGATAACGGACTTGCTATTGGAAGCCATGCTCTAATGGGCAAACAAAACCACTATGAAGAAAGTGTGCGTGTGCCACTTATTTTTGCAGGACCTGATATACCACAAAACAAAAAAGTGGACAAATATGTTTATCTATTAGATATATTCCCAACTTTATGTGAGATGACTGGACTTGAAACACCTAATTCTGTTGAAGGAAAAAGTTTTTGTACCATGTTTGCAGACGATAAATTTGAAATCCGTGATAGTTTATATTTTGTTTATAATGACATGCTACGCTCAGTTAAAAAAGATGGCTTTAAATTGATAGAATATTGCAATACAGCTACGCAAACACAGTTATTTAATGTAGTGGATGATCCATTTGAAATGAATAACCTAGCACAAACTATGCCAGAACAAGTTGAAAAATTACGCAAAAAATTACAAATATATCGCAAAAACTGGGAGGATACTGCACATCGTTATAGTGACAGTTATTGGAAAGCGTATGACCAAAAAGTGCAAAACGAGAATGAATAACTTTGATTAGATATAGATAGAATAGTAGCTGTTATAGATTGAGATATAAAGTGAGTTAATGTTTTTTACTTGAGGTTATTTTAACAGATTGAGTTTTATTTGGGTATGTACGTATGTATTTGACGCTTACGACACAGCCCTTTTAAAAGCGCTATATTCAGCAACTTTTGAAGCCACCCAAAAATGGACTTTGCCTATAAGAAACTGTGGCATGATTTATGGTGAATTTTCGATAATGTTTGAGGGGCGCATTTAACCCTAAAAGCACGCAAAATCAGAACCTGTCAAGGTTCGCTTACGCGCTCCACCTTGACAGGCTCTGATTTTGCGTGTTATTTTGTAATTAAAGCACAAATTCGAAGATTTGCACCTTAACTAATTTCGACCCAGAGGTAGCTTTTTCACGCTGTTTTAGGTGCAAAACACACCTTTAGAATAGCTTTTTTATAGATTTTCAGCTATATTATTTTGAGTGTTTTTGTTTTAATATCAGCGAAAACATTCTACATTTAACCCTTGTATAAATATACAATGTTTTTCCCTGTACCTTTTTTGGCAATGATATTTTTTTCTAAAAGGGAGCTTAAATGGTTTGTTGCCATTGCTTTTGATATGTTTAGAAGCTCTTCGATATCTTTTCTAGAAATAGTGTTTTTCTCTTTTAGTAGCTTAATGATTTTTTCTTCACTTCCATTAAGTTCTAATTTATCATTTGCAAACTCAGTTACTTCATTTGTATTATAAAGTGTAATTTTAAATGCATTGTCCGATGTTTCAATCAGTGGCTTAATACCAAGATAATCATCATAGCTTTCTAAAATTTTAAGCACTCCAGTACCATAAGCCTCTATGAGCTGCAACCTGTAAAATACATTTGCTAAATTTTTATTTCGAAGAACAGAAACACCTAAAATCATATCATCCATAGTAATTCCGCGAAAAGCCCACCGACAGTGTTAGCAAACGCTATAACTGTCTTTTTTATTTCATCTGTATATTCTCTTTTATATTCTATGCTTTGATTTTTGAGTTGCATACGTCACCTTTTTTCTATCTAATTATTCTACTACTATTCGAACACTTTCTTAAGTGTTCGAATAGTAGTAGAATTGTATCAGCTATTATAATACACTCTAGTATTATGCAGCAACATTGAATATAGCTCTTACATTCATATAATTATATTACAACCCAAACTTCCGAAATTATCAACAGTTTACTTCCGCAAATATCATTGTTTTAATTCTGAGATTATGGAATATTCACTTCTAACATTATCAGCTCTATTTCAAACTTTCAGTTTTAATTTTTCTAAAATCTCCATGTCAGCAGGGCAAAACTCAAAATTATCAAGTTCGGAAACATCAGCCCATCTAAATTCTTCATGCTCTAAAAGTTTTGGAACTCCACTTACGATAAAAGCATTTATAAAAGTTAACTTTACTGAAAAATCATCGTAATGATAAATAGTTTCTCCAAAAATATCTTTAGTTTCAATGATTACATCTAACTCTTCTTTAATTTCTCGTTTTAGAGCTTGATGCTCTGTTTCTCTATTTTCAATTTTTCCACCAGGGAACTCCCA
>CAYJJL010000058.1:3516-10369 GCA_964370455.1 uncultured Faecalibacterium sp. | reverse complement strand
AAAAAACCAAAAAAGCCAAAATACTGGAATGTTTCAGGTAAAATATTTGCAAACATGCGAAAAAATATCGCAAATAACGGTATGCTATCTGTAAAGCTAATGGCAAGCCCAGTTGGATAGTTTATGCTTTGTGTAAACCCTAGCGGAAAACTCAAAGGACTTTCTCTAAAAAAAAGCCAGCCAGCGTAGTGCTGTAAAATATCTTTTTCAATAAAACCTGTTGTTAGCCATGTATCAAAGGTTACATTTAAAGGCGCAAAACCATAAATTAACAAAAATGCAAACGCACCTAAAAAAGCCCCTGATAAAAAATATTTTATCTTAGGTTGTTTTTTTGTTAAAGGTAAATTTTGCTGTTCAATGTTAGTGCTAACAATTACAGCTTTTTCTAAAAGTGCTGTTTTAGTGCTCATTTTTAACGTTCGTTTCTTTTACAAAATATATAGGGCGGCGTTTTGTTTCAAGGTAAGTTTTGGATATATATTGCCCTATTACCCCTATGCAAAAAAGTTGCACGCCAGCCACAAGGAAAATCACACACATCATGGATGGATATCCTGCAACAGGGTCGCCAAAAAGCAAGGTGCGTATAACAATAAAAACAATCATAATTGCTGCTATAATTGAAAAAATAAAACCAAAAATCATAGCTATGCTCAAAGGTGCAGTCGAAAAAGCAATTATGCCATCAAGGGCATAAAGCGCAAGCCCCCAAAACGACCATTTTGTTTGCCCAGCAGAGCGTTCTATATTATCATAGGATATCCATTTTGTTCTGTATCCAACCCAAGAAAAAATTCCCTTGGAAAAACGATTAACTTCACGTATTTCTAGTATGGAGTTTACCATTTGGCGTGTCATTAGGCGATAATCTCTTGCGCCATCTACTATTTCTGTCTTAGATATTTTGTTAATTAAATTATAAAACTGCCTAGCAAACCAGCTACGTATTTTTGGCTCGCCGTTGCGTGAAACTCGTTTTGTCGCAACACAATCAAACTCGCCAGTTTCAAGGGTTTCATACATTTCATGTAAAAGCTCTGGTGGGTCTTGTAGGTCACAATCCATCATAGCTACGTAATCGCCAGTGGTGTGTTCTAGCCCTGCAAAAATAGCTGCCTCTTTACCAAAATTGCGTGAGAACGATATGTAATCAACTTCACAATCATTTTGTGCTATATTTTTTGCAGTGTAAAGGGTTTTATCTCTGGAACCATCATCAACAAAAACAAGTTGAAATGTAAGCGGAAATTTCGCTTTCATTTCTGTGCGTACTTTGCAAAAAGCTTCATAAAATAATGGCATTGCCTCTTGCTCATTATAACAAGGCACTATAATGGAAATTTGCTTTATTTCACTCATAAAAACCCCTCTAATTTGCTATTGAGGTGCTGTTGCACTTCCTTATAATCTACAAAACAACCCACAAAACTCGCAATAACGATATGTGGGTTGTTAATTTTCTAATTAGCCGTTTGTGTTAAATTCTAACAATTTATGTTTAAGTTCATTTTCAATTTTACCAAGCTCAACTTCTGCGCTAGCACGTTTTGCTTTGCCCTCACTTTGGATTTTATTTAATTCGTCCAAAGTTTCGATAAGGCTTTTGTTTGTGTGTTGCAATGTTTCTAGGTCAACAATGCCACGTTGTGCTTCTTTAGCAGTTTCAATTGTGCCCATTTTTAATGCATCGGCATTCTTTTTAAGCAACTCGTTTGTCATATCTGTTACTGAGCGCTGTGCCTGCATAGCCTCTTGGCTGTGTGCAAGGCCTAATGCAAGTACCATTTGGTTTTTCCAAAGTGGTATTGTGTTAATAATGGTAGATTGTATTTTTTCAGCCATCATTGTATCGTTGCTTTGTATTAAGCGTATTTGTGGGCTCATTTGTATGCTAATTGTGCGTGTTAGTTGTAGGTCGTATAGTTTCTTTTCAAAACGTTCGCACATATCGGATAAATCACGTGCTGCTTGGCTATCTTCAGGTAGGCCAGTTGCCTTTGCCTTTTCCATAGCGGCTACAAGTTCAGTTTCTCTAACAAGTTGCACTTTTTTCTTGCCAGCTAGTATATACATAGTTAACTCTTTAAAGTACTCCATGTTTTTTTCGTACATGGTATCAAGCATAGCAACGTCTTTTAGTAGTTGTACTTGGTGTGCTTCAAGCATTTCGTGTATTTTTTCAACGTTTGTTTCATCGCTAGCGTAGCGGTTTTTCAAATCGTCTAATTGAGATGCTTTTTTCTTGAAAAATCCAAAAAAGCCTTTTTCTTCTTCTTCGTCAACTTTAAAGTTTTTTAGCTCACTAACAAGGCCCGTTACCATTTCGCCTACAACAGCAAGGTCCTTTGTGCGCACTTTATCCAAAGCCGCCTCGGAGAAATCGCTGATTTTCTTTTGGCTTGCAGCGCCGTATTGTAGCACTTGTTGGCTATTGGTTAAATCAATCTTTTCTGCAAAAGCATCAACAATTTGTTGCTCTTCTGGTGAAAGATTAACAGCTGGTTCTTGTGTAGCTTTTTCGGCAGCTGCTTTTTCTTCAGCTTCTTTTTTTGCTTGTTCAGCGGCCGCAATTTCGCCAGTTGGGTCTAATGTAAGGCTTGGTGCGCCATCAAGGGTCAATTCAATACTGCTATCGCTCATAATAAGTTCCTTTCAATAAGCAAGTTTATTTTAAATAATTTTATTCTTTTGTAAGGCCTAGCGTACTAATATCGCCAAACCACAAGGTTTCTACTAAATCGGCAAGACCATCATCTCGTACATCGCCTATAACTATGTCGGCAATAGCTTTTACATCATCGGTTGCATTTGCCATTGCACAGCCAAGGCCAGCGGCTTGTATCATGCCTTTATCATTGCCTGAATCACCAGCGGCTACAACTTGTTCCATTGTAAAGCCTAGTTTTTCACACAAATGTGCTATGCCTGTTGATTTATCTACATGCCCACGCACTATATCATATACAATCCAATCGCCATTTTCTGAGCGGCCAATTTGCATAAAGCTTAGTTCTAAGTGAGCATATTTTGCATTAAAACGTTCAACTCCACCATCACTAGGTAAAACAGCAAATGCCGCTGTTGGCATGCCGTCAAGGTGTCGGTTTTGGTCCTCGCCATCTTTCATGCTCATGCCAGTGTTTGGCATGTTATCATAAAGTTTTTTAAGTTCAGGGTAGTTTACATAGGCATAGTAACCGTCATCAAACGCAAAGTGTAGGCAGTAGTCATCATCCTCGCAAAAATCAACAAGTGCATACATTTCTTCGCTAGTGAGAGTTTCTTCAAAAAGTATTTTGCCAGCGGCATCTCGCACTTGTGCACCGCTACAAGTAACGGCATAATCCCAGCGCAAACCGCCAAAAATTTCAGGTATGTTCATTGCGTTAAATGAGCGCCCTGTACTAACAACAAGTTTAACACCTAAATCTTGCATTTTTTGTATTGCTTTTACAACAGCTGGTTTAGCGCATTTATCGCCAAACTTTATTAGTGTGTTATCTATATCTGTTGCTAATATTTTATAACGCATATATCCTCTTTTCTATTAAATGCTTGTTTGCCGTTTAAATATAGCATTTTAGGGCTTTTATTGTGGCAAGTTGCACCTTTATTATTATATCATAAAAAACAAAGCATGCAAATAAAAATAAATCAATATACTTAAATTTTATAATACAACTTGTATTCCGTTACATTGTTTTAACTTTCTACGTGAATTTTTTAGTAAAAACAAGTCCGAGGCTTAAAGCACTCCATGCAGTTTGGTATAGTATAGCTGCTATTAACGAAACACCTATTAACCCGCCAAACAATGCTAAAAACAAGGTTATAAATGCAGAAATTAATATTGATATTATTTGTACAGCTGCCGCACTGCGCTGTGCACCATCTGCACCTGTTGCTGCTTTAAGTGCGCTTGCAAAGCTTATAAAATGCCCAGTGTGCATCATAGCGCCTTTGGGGCTTTCTTTAAAAGCGGTAAGTGGTTTTAGTATTTTTGCTTCCTGTGAGCTTACAACATGTATAAAACCAGCTGGTAGCCTGTATATTCTTTCTATACGTTTTGCAGTTAAGCTTGGGTCATCGCATTTAACCATTAAACGTATGTTTTCTTTGCGCAAAGCACGCATAGCCTTCGCTACGCTTCTTTCGCCTTTGTAGCCTATTAAAAACATAGCGTATAATTGGCCTGAAACAGCAAGGTACATTACTTGGTGTATGCCACTTTTGGAGTAGCGTTCTTCATAATCCATAGGCGGTAAAGCAACGCCTTCTTGTTCCATAAGCTCTCTTGTGCCTAGTATTACTCTATAATTTTCGCACCATGCAACAAACCCCAAACCGCGGCGGTTTTCTAAATCTTTAACAGGGTAGAGCATTTCCATTTTATGCTCTATCATGTTTGCGAATAAATCGCTTAATAAATCACATGCTTCTATTAAAATACTAGTAGCGTATAAAATAGCCATATCTAGGCGTTCTTTTTGGAAAGTTTTTATACCAAAAAGTTCTGCGCAACCAGCAGGGAAAATCTCTTTAGCCTCAGTGTTAATAACATCAACTTTACCAAGTTCATCTACGCTTTTCCAGCCTGGTATAACAGCGCCCATAGGCATGCTAGCTTTTTGCATAAATAAGCATGGTAGCGCAGAAATTAAGCTTGATGAAAGCGGTGCGCCTATACATAAAACAGCGCTAAAACCACTTACAAAGCCTATAAATCCATCACCACGTATTAGTGTTATAAAACCAGCAACAAATGCAACGCTAATAAAACCATATACTAATAAGCGCATTTGTTTTTCGTTTATTCTATCCGAAAAGCTTTGTTCTAAAAAGCCGTCTAAACGTTTAGCAGGGCAGCTTAATAATATATCAGAGTTTTCACTAATTTTGTTTGAGGCAAGTGCTCGCTTTATTTCTTTGTTATTTAGGCGATAAGCGGCATATTTAACAAGGCCACTTTTTAAGCAGTTGTAATTATTGTAAACAACACCTGCAAGTATGCGGTTGCCAATGGTATTTGTTAAAAGTAAAAGGCCAGCAACGCTTGCAAAAATAGCGGCATTTGCAGTATCAGCGGCAAAAGTTTTTGCGCTAAGTACCAAAACTAACAGTTGCAAAAGGCTAGCAATTGCCGCAATTGTTGGCAAGGTATCAGTTGAGGGTTTTTTCCAAAGGCCAAGCACACCCTCTATAATAGTATTGTATGAAATACCCATTACAGCAACTAGCAAAATTATGTTTACCCATAAAAATAGTGTGGTGTTTGCCTCAGGGGAGATAACCTCAACAGCTTGTAAAGCACCTTGTGCCATAAGCCCTAAAATCAACATGCCAAAGCTTAAAACGGCTATTAATGCAATGCGCAAGTTAAGCACAGCACAAAGGCTTTGCATATCTTTTGCAACAGCTAAAAGGTCTTCTTTGTCGGCATCTGATTTTTCGGTTTTGTGTTTTGGTGCACTTTCTTCAAAGGGGCTTAATGTTTCAAACTCTGCACCCAATTGGTCGGCGGCTTCCTCGGTGCCAAATAATTTTAAAACAGCCTCGGCGGCTTTTTCCTCTGCATTTTGTTTTACACCATCTTCTAGCTCAACACCTAAAAATTCTTGATTTGTAGAGCTGGTGTTTTGCACAGGAGCTGGCTCATAGTTTTGCGTAGGCTCAATGTTTATTTCGTAAGCTGGGTTTGGTGCACTAAGCTCAACATTAGTATCAAACGAAATTTCACCAATAGCCTCTGCGTCAAGTTCATCTTCTTGTTCAGCTTCAGTGTTAGTATCAAATACTAATGTTTGTGCAGGTGTAGTTTGTGTGGCTTGCGCAAAATCGCTTTGTGACACAGTTTCCTGCAAAACAATTTCTTCATTTAATGTAGTGTATATGTTGCCAATCTCTTTAGTATCAGCTTCACGTGGGGTTATTTCACAAGCAAATGTTTCAGTGGTTGTTTGTGGCGCAGTTTCTTGTGCTAAAGTTATTTCATCGGATGGTAGCGCAGTTTCTTGCTCAAAAATTATTTCAGATTGTATTTCCTCTAAAACATCAAGTGTTGGTTGTACAATTATGTTTTCTTTTGTATCAAACTTTGCAATTTCAAGCTCTTCCTGAGCTTTTGCAATTACATCTTCAATTTCTGGTTTATCTTTTTTAATAGGCTCAATAATTTCAAAATTATTAATATTAGGTGTTTGTTGCTCTGCTGGTTTTTGGTCGCTGTTACCTTGAGCACTAGCATTAACAAAATTTATTTTACCAGTATGAGAACTTTGCGTTTCTTCCTCTCTGGCATAAATTTCTTGCGTGTGTGCAATGGGGTCGTTTACTAAAGATAAATCAAACTGCAAGGTTTGGTCGCTCAAATCTTGTGTGTCAAAAGCCTTATCGTCTGCTATAAATTCTTCAGTTTCTCTAACTTCATCCCCAGGGAAAAACAGCGAGCTGTTTTCAGCGGAGTCATCTTCGTTATATTTATAATCATTTCGAAAAAGCCCTAAAAAGCCAGTTTTCAAGGCACTCCAAAATCCTTGGTTATCTTTAGCATCAACTTGCTTTACTTCTTTTGGCAAATCAAGCGCACTTGTTGTGAAAAAATCTCTAAATGAATCATCTTTAACAGCGTCCCAGTTCATCTCGCCTTTTGTGGGGGTGGGTGCTGTTACGTAATCTAAACTGTCAAGGTTATCATCATCGTCATCGGTTGGCTCAAATACAACGCTTGATTCAAACTTCAAAACGCCTTGCTGTACTTGTTCATCATGTGTAGGGTCGTCAGAAATCCAGCCAAAATCAACTTTTTGTGGCTCGGCTTGCTCAACTGCTATAGGTTCTTGTATAGGTTCAG
>CAYJJL010000058.1:0-3416 GCA_964370455.1 uncultured Faecalibacterium sp. | reverse complement strand
GCAGGTTCCTGTACTGGTGTTTGAACTATTGGCTGTGGCTTTTGTGGCTCCAATGGTTGTTCAAAAGTTGTTGTATTTACATGTTTAGGTGCGCTTTGTTCAGCGTGGTGCAAAGCACTGCTGTGTTTTTTATCGTGTTCCTTAGTAATTTTTGTTGTCACACGGTTTATAATAGCCTCGCGTTCCTCTTTGCTCATTTCTGACGGTGACAAATGATGATTATTTGCCGGAGAATCCTTCATCTCTTCCTCCTTTAATATATATCTATACAAAATTCAAAATTTTCATTTTTAAAAAGCACAGTTTATTAGTTTGTTTTTTTAAGGGTTGCTCAGTTGTTAATCAGCCCTTTGTTGCATAATTTCATATAAAACTATGCCAGCCGCAACAGAAACATTAAAGCTGTCAACACCAGTGGAGTTGGCAACCATATCGATAGATATTGAACCATCGCATAATTTTTTTACAAGTGGGCTAACGCCTTTGCCCTCATTACCTAAAACTAATGCAATTGCACCAGTGAGGTTGTTTTTTCTGAGAGGTACACCATGCATATCAGCACAGTAAACAAAAACGTTTTTATCCTTTAAACGGCGCACAGTTTCGCCAATGTTAGCAACACGTGCAACAGGTAAATGCTCAGATGCACCTGCGCTGGATTTCATAACAGTGCCAGTAACTGCTGCACCGCCACGTTTTGGTATAACTATACCATGCGCACCACAAAGCAAAGCACTGCGCATAATTGCGCCTAGGTTGTGTGGGTCTTCAATGCCATCTGCAAGTATAATAAAAGGTGGCTCACCCTTTTCTTTAGCTACATTTAGTAAGTCTTCTAGTGAGGCATATTCAATTTCGCTTGCAAATGCCGCTACGCCTTGGTGGCTTTGGCTGCCTGTCATGGCATTAAGTTTATTTACATGTACACGCTTTACAACAGCGCCTACATCTTTAGCAAGTGCAGTGTAATAGTTTGCAACTTTTTCAGCCATGCCATCGGTTAAATATACTGTATCTACGCCAGCACCACTTTTTAAAAGTTCGGCTACAGGGTTTTTACCAAATACTAAAGTATCCTTTTTTTGTTCAGGAGCTGCGTCTTGGTCAAAATATTGACGATTTCGTTGTTTATCCATAAAAATTTCCTTTTTTATCATATAGTTATAACTATCCATTTTTTTCATTTTTTTTCATTTTCACGATTGTACCATATATGGCCAGATTTTTCCATAGCAAATGAGCTGTTTTACTGCAAAAAATTTTATTATCTACTATTATAATAGTTTTTTTGATATTTTTCGCAAATATGTTGATTTTTTATTTAGACATAATTGATTAATAAAAGTAGCAAAAACAGTATGGGCATATCACACAAAAGGCAAACCAATTTTTGCTAATATAAGTTTTCAACAAAGTTTCTTCTATACACTTTGTAAACGTCTTTTTTGTTTTAACATGTTGAAAACTACGTTGAAAAGGTTGAAAAGCCTAGTAAAACAAGCTTTTTTTATGTTGAATTCAACGCTTTCAACATAGTTTTCAACACAATTCACGCTGTGTTAACAAAACGGCAAGTTACTCTCTGTATTTTGCAAGTTGGCATTTTGACGTTTTTTTACCTGTTTTTTACATTTTTTTATGTAAAATTATCCTTTTTGTCGCATGCAGCAATTATACATGTTGAAAGCTAAAAATGCATTTATTTGTAAGTTGCACAAACTTTGTTATTTTACTAACAAAGTTTGTGCAAAACATTGATTTTAGATGATTAATAGTGTATAATATAAACATAAATTTGCTGCGTGGCAAATTGCAATTGATATTAAAACAGTTATCGGAGGGAAAACTCATGTTAGTAAATGCAAGTGAAATGCTTTTAAAAGCACGTGACGGCAAATATGCTGTTCCACAATTTAACATCAACAACCTAGAATGGACAAAAGCTGTTCTTTTAGCATGCCAAGAAGTTGGCAGTCCTGTTATACTAGGCGTTTCTGAAGGCGCTGGTAAATACATGACAGGCTACAAAACAGTTGCAGCTATGGTTAAAGCTATGGACGAAGAACTTGGAATTACTGTTCCTGTTGCTTTACACCTTGACCACGGCAGCTACGACGGTTGCAAAAAATGCATAGAAGCTGGTTTTACAACTATTATGTTTGACGGCAGCCATTTCTCATTTGAAGAAAACGTTGCAAAAACAACTGAGCTAGTTGCTCTTGCACATGTAAACGGCATGTCTATTGAAGCTGAAGTTGGCTCAATCGGCGGCGAAGAAGATGGCGTAGTTGGCGCTGGCGAAATTGCTGATCCTACTGAATGTGCAAACATTGCAGGTCTTGGCGTTGATTTCCTTGCTGCTGGTATTGGCAACATACACGGCCACTACCCAGAAAACTGGCAAGGTTTAAACTTTGAGGCACTTGCAGCTATACAAAAATCAACAAACTGCATCCCTCTAGTTTTACACGGCGGCACAGGCATTTCTGACGAAATGATCTCAAAAGCAATTAGCCTTGGTATTTCTAAAATTAACATCAACACAGATTGCCAAGTTGTATTTGCTGAGGCTACTCGTGCATACATCGAAGCTGGTAAAGATAAACAAGGCAAAGGCTTTGACCCACGTAAACTACTTGCACCAGGCACAGAGGCTATCAAAACACTTTGCAAAGAAAAAATCGCACTATTCGGTTGCGGTGGCAAAGCTTAATAGCTTTTTAGCAATAACATATTAAAATAAATAAACCGTGTATCAAGTTTTTTGATACACGGTTTTTGGTTTTTATGGGGTTTATTTTAGTAAGCTTAAACTAAAAATAAATTTAGTAAACTTAATATAATACTGGGCGTGTTAATAAACAGCGCGATAATATATTAAAATTAGCGAGCTGTTATTAATTTGTTGTATCTAAAGCTATGGTTTTTTAAACGCTAAATTAATTTTAATTATATAAAAAATATTTGCACACACAAGCCAAATAAAATAAAACAAAGTTATTAATAAATTTCCTTGGCGATATTTATTTTGCGCTAATGCCCAATCATCTTTCATATAAACACTTATACTTGTGGGAAAGTCGCCATATGTGCCATCATTGCTAATAAATGAAATGCTTACAAACTCTACCTCTTTGTTATAATCTTGGTAGGTAAAAAGTAAATTTCCATTTGGGTCTGTAACTTCTCTTTTGTGAGCTTCTTCGTAGCTTATTAAATTGCCGTTCTCTGAGTAATAGCTGGTTTCATCTATAGGTGCGTCTGTAGCTATCTCTGGGGCTGTCATTTCAAAGTTATCGGAATTTTCAAAAATAGAGGAAAACCATACGAATTCTTGGGTGTGTGTAGGCTCATACTCGTTTGATGTTTTTTGTTCTATAAGCTCTATAAAAGGTTCTTTTTCGGTAAAAATTAAA
>CAYJJL010000057.1:0-10467 GCA_964370455.1 uncultured Faecalibacterium sp. | reverse complement strand
TTAATATTCTAAAACTTCTATATCAAGTAGTTTCGCAACAGCTTTCATCTCTTCTGCTACATCTTGCCATACAATGCTGTAGTGGTGTGGTATGCCATCATCAAGCATTTTATAAAGTGTTTCCTTAACTGGGTTTTTAACTGTCACGTTAATCATTGAGCCTGGTGTGTATAAATCAGTATCACGTGCCTCGCCACTTAGTAGGAATAATTTATATTTACCGTGTATATTGCAAAAACGTGCAATGGTAACTGGGCCCTTTTTAAGCGTAGTGTAAAAAGCTGAGCCTTGCCCTGCTAGTGGGTGGTCGCCCATTGCGCCTTTGTATGATTTATTATGCAAAGATGGCGCAGCATTGCCACAATGCCAAAATGTAAAGTAGTTTTCATCTTCGTTTAAATCTATCATATCTGTGATAAATCCTGGTAAACCTGTTATGTAATTTTGCACTATCAAACCTAGCATAGCATCAACGTCACCTTCACAGCCAACGTTTTTACCAGCATCTGCAAGGCGGCCAAGCACAGCACATGGTGTCATTTTTAATTGACCCATCTCTGGCCAACATTTAATTGTAGCAAAATCATAACTAGCTTCATTCATCAATTGAGTTAGCGCGAGGTATAAACGGCTGTGGTTATCCTTATATTCATCTGGTAAATCTTCCACTACGTTTAATGCATCGTTTACAAAGCCTCTATCTGCCAAAACTTCACTTGCATTAATTTGTAACATGCGGTCAGCAACAACTTTTAAATCGGTTGATTCCATTTTAATACCAAAGGTGCGACGTATTAAGCCTTCGTCAAAAGCAGAGTTATAAAAAGCTGTTGGACGGTAACCAAATAAACCTAACATCGTACCTTTTAATTTTTTAACTATGCGATATGCTTTTAATGCGTCTAATAAGCGTAATTTTGCACCTTCATCTTCAAGTCCGCCATAAATTGATGTACATGGGTGTCCAAGGCGATGCATAGAGGCAGCGTTCATTGTAACTGCAACCATTGCATTAGAAAGCAAACGTTCGCCGTGTACTTGTGTTTCAGGCTCACGTGGTGCCCATAAAATCATAGGTACACGTAATTCGTCCCCTATGGCAGTACAGACATCATCGCCTGTAAAAGCGCCGTAAACCATGATAACAACATCAACTGCGTTTTGTTTTAGTGTTTCGATTGCAATGTTAATGCGCTCTGGTGAATCTATTATTGTTTCAAAAGCGACAATGTTGTCATCCTTTAAGTTTTCTTTTAACCAGTTACCGTAGGAAATTAAACGTTCGTTTGGTGTTTCACGTGGCCAGCGGCCAGAAACAGTAGTGATAAAGCCTACATTTAGCTTTTTACTCATAATTTTTCTCCTAAATTTACAATTTTTACTTGCATTAAAATACACACGAGTGTATAATGGTTATAAATATTATACAACTATTCTACCAAATGTCAAGAATGAAAGGAACAAAAAATGCTTTATTCGTTAGAAAATGAAAATCTCTGGATACAAGTTAATGATTACGGCGCTGAACTTTGGTCTATTTACGATAAAAAAACTAAAACCGAACACCTTTGGCAAGGCGAGGCTAGCATTTGGCCACGAAGAGCGCCAATACTATTCCCTATTTGTGGAGATTTTGCAAAAGGTTCATGCACAGTAAAAGGCAAAGAATACACTATGCCTTTGCATGGCATTGCACGTGATTTTGTACATGAACTAGTAGAAAAAACTGAACATACCTTGCGTTTTCGCTTAGTGGACGAAGCCAAAACACGCAAGCAATATCCATTTACTTTTCAGTTTGATTCAGTTTTTACTTTAAATGGAGCTTCTCTAGAGCACGCTTTTGAAATTACAAACACAGGCACTGAAACTTTACCATTTGCAACTGGTTATCATACTGGTTACCGCACTTTTCAAAAACAAGGCGAAACATTAGCTAATTACGAATTGCGCTTTGATACAGCAGAACCTGATATTAAAACTTTTGATGATGCGCGTGTTAAAACTGGCAAAAGCTCACTGCTTAGTGCAGATGGCAAAGTTTTAAAACTAACCGAAGGATTATTTACCGAGGCTGCTAAAATATTAAACAAAAAATCCGATAGTGTTGCTTTAGTACATAGCAAAACTGGCGCTGGTGTGCAAATAAACTCAAAAGGCGCACCTGAGATGACACTTTGGTGCTCTGTTGATGAAACGCCATTTATTTGCATTGAACCTTGGTGGGGCTCAAAAGAAAATGATAGTAATTATGGCGAGCTTATAAATAAACCTAATATGCAATTGCTTGAAAGCGGCAAAACTTTCCGCTGTGCAAAAATAATCACAATTTTAGAATAATGAGGCGTTATATGGAAAATAAAAAAAGAGTTGTTACACGTAAGGACGTTGCTGAGCACGCTGGTGTTTCTGTAACAGTTGTATCATACGTGCTTAACAATAACCGTTATGTGGAGCAAACTAAACGCGAACGTGTGCTCAAAGCAGTTAAGGAGCTTAATTATAGACCTAGTTTGGTAGCACGCGCATTAAAAGGCAAACGCAGTAACCATATTTTATTTATAGCAGATAATATCTCTAACGAATATTTTGCGACTATAGTAGAAGAAATGGATAAAATAGCATATAACAAAGGCTATTTAATATCGCTACTTGCTGGCAGAAATGATGATGATTTTATATCTCAAATTGAAAGCCGACAAATGGATGGCATAGTTGTATCCTCTGCTACATTGCAAGAAAAATACATTTCTGCATTAATTTCAACTGGCGTACCTGTGGTTTTGCTTATGAACAGACACTACACGCCTGAAGTAGTGCAAAACGCTGGTAAAATATATACTGGGCTTGACCAAGGCGTTACTTTATGTGTAAAAGCATTAAAAGAGCACGGCAGAAAAAATATTATATATATAGACCGCATAAGCTCACGTGGTAATTTTAGTAATTTAAACGATTTACGTTATAAAGCGTTTTGTGAAGAAATGCAAGCTAGCGGTTTAAACTTTACCGATGAAAACACAATTACTGGCTATGCAAGCGAAGAAGCCTTATCAGCAGGACTTAAAGAAAAAATTGAAAACGGTTTACAAGTAGATGGTATAGTGGGGCGCAACGACCGCCTCGCTTGCGTTGCTTTAAAAACAGTGCAAGAAATGGGATATGATGTACCACGTGATATTTCAATAGTTGGTTTTGATAACTCAAAACTTAGCCAATATATACAACCAGCCCTAACAAGTGTTGAATTACCTCGCGCTGAAATTGCAAAAGAAATTATGCATATGTTTGAACAACTACAAAAAAGCAACGTGCCCTCACCTGTTGTTTTAAAGCCAAGTTTTATCGTTAGAGATAGTTTATAAAAAAAATCATACTATTTTAATAAAATGTTATTGACCTTACCGATTTTTTGAGTTATAATATATTATACACTCGTATGTACATGTATTTAAATTTAAAACACTTATATAAAGGAGCAACAAATGCTAACTACAAATTTAGAGCAACTAAAAAAAGCCGCTAAAGGCGGTTACGCTATCCCTGCTATTAACACGCAAGGCGGCAACTATGATATTATCATGGCTTGCTGCAAAGCAGCTGAAGAACTAAAACGCCCAATGATTTTAGCTCACTATGTAGCAACTGGCGGTTTTTCAGGTAATGATTACTTTGTAAATGTTGCTAAATGGTGCGCTAACAAAGTTTCTGTGCCGGTTTCAATTCACCTTGATCATGGCGAAACCTTCCCTATTGTTATGAGTGCATTAAACGATGGTTTTAACTCTGTTATGATAGATGGCTCTACTCGCCCTATAGCTGAAAATGCAGCTTTAACACAAAGCGTGGTTGAAGTTGCAAAACACTTTGGTGTACCTGTTGAGGCAGAAATTGGCGAACTACAACGTTTAGATAATGGTGTTGCTCTTGAAAATAAAAACGTAGCAGACCCAGAACAAGTACGTGAGTTTTTAAGTTTATGCAACCCTGATACACTAGCAATAGGCATAGGCAACGCACATGGTTATTACAAAGGTAAACCAGATATCAAAATTGAAGTGCTAGAAACTGTGCGTCAGTTTACAGATATCCCTCTAGTTCTACATGGCTGCACAGGTATGGACGAAGAAATTATCAAACGTGCTATCAAAACTGGTGTTGCTAAAATTAACTTTGGTACAGAAGTACGTTATAAATACGTTCAACACTATCAACAAGGCCTAGCTGAAATGGATCACCAAGGTCATAGCTGGAAATTAAGCCAGTTTGCGTCAAATACCCTAGCTGAAGACATTAAAAATATTATTCGCCTTTCAGGTTCTGAGGGCAAGGCGTAATTTTAAGTCAAAACTTTGCTTAACTTGTAAATTTGGCTGCATGCCGTAAACTTTACCAATCTGCCCAGTTTTTTATTATCGAAAGGATTATACAATGAAACACATTTTTTTAAACTTAAAACGTTTTGATGTTCCTGTTGAATTTGGCGGTGTAAACCGTATAGCACCTATGTCCGATTGGGGCAAAACTATTGTTGAGGGCACACAAGATGGGCTTGCACAATATGACGCAAATGAAGTTGAATTTGCTATGTACCTACCTGAGGCACATTTACTTTCAGCTGTTGGCGCTAAAAAAGAAAGCTCCGCGCTTAAAATAGGTTCACAAAGTGTTTACCGCATGGACACTGCTGTTGGTGGCAACTTTGGCGCATTTACTAGCAACCGCTCTGCTTCTGCTGTTTGTGCAATGGGCTGCGAAAGCGTACTTATTGGCCACTGCGAAGAACGCAACGATAAAATGGGTGTTTTAGCGGAAGCAGGCATTACTGGTGAGCAAGCAACTGCAGCTGTAAATCGCCTACTTAATGCTGAAATTAAATGCGCACTAGAACGTGGCTTAAGCGTGCTTTACTGCATAGGTGAAAAAAGCGAAGAACAAGACGCATGGCAAGAAGTGTTAGGCGCACAACTTACAATTGGCCTTGAGGGTGTAGATAAAAGCAAAGTGTGCATTGCATACGAGCCAATTTGGTCAATAGGCCCTGGCAAAACACCAGCGGATAAACCATACATTACAAAAATTGCTCAATTTGTTAAAGAACAAACAGGCGGTATGGATGTTGTTTATGGTGGTGGTTTAAAAACAGATAACGCTGAAATGCTTGCTTCTATTGAAGAAATTGATGGTGGCTTAATAGCTCTTACACGCTTTACTGGCGAAATTGGTTTTTACCCAGATGAATATTTAGATATTATTCGCTTATATTTGGGCAAATAATATCAGCACATAGCAACCACTGATATATTACATACTAACGTTACTTCGCTTTGTGTAAAGTAATTATCGTTTACATTTAAATGTAACACAATAGCGTAATTAATCACAAACCAAAAGTCGAGCAATTTTTTATAATTGCCCGACTTTTTTAATAGCTACAAATCAACAGTACAGCATCAACTACTTTTTTAAATAGCACAATATATTGTAATAATCACAATATATTGCTTTCACCCTCTTGTAACAAATGCAATTTACCTGTATAATATAAGGTAGTACAAAAAATTTAATTATTATGTATATATGCTTATAGAAAGGATATTTCATGGAAAATAACGCTTTTACTGGCGGAGTTAGACCAGGCGGTTTAACGAATGAGACTCAAATACGCCTCCTGCTTTGCTATATGATAAAAACTGTACCAGGCCTTAGTATAGATGATATTGCCGACGCACTTGTTAGAGAGGCACTAGTAAATTATTTTGAAATAGGCCCTTGCCTAACAAATTTAATTGAACAAAAATTAGTAACACAGCAAGAAGATAGCTATTTTATTACTGAAACTGGTAAAAAAGTAGCAGATGAAATTGCATTTGATTTGCCAAGCAGTGTTAGAGAAAAAGCCTTAGGCGCTGCTATACGCAAACAAACATGGAATAAAAAATCAGCTGAATATAAAGCCGAGCTTACACACCTTGCAGACGATAGTTATAATGTAGAGTGCAGCATAACCTCACTAGATAAAAAAGCTTTTTGCCTAAACTTAAATATGCCAGATAGATTTACCGCTGAACTAGTGCAGGAACAATTTACGCTGAATGGTAGCGAGATATATGGTTTGCTTTTAACTAAACTAACTGAAAACACTAAATAAATTTACTAACAAAAAAACATGGAATAGCAAATTTGCTATTCCATGTTTTTTTATCTGTGAGCCAAATATTTAATAATTTAAAATTTCATTCAAATTGTGTACTAAATGGCACTTAAAATTACTTTTATAGAAATTTTTTATATCATATCCCAAAGCAAAACAGTATCTTCAGCAATATCAACTTTTGCCGCTCTGCCAATTACTATATCTGCATGTGTTGGTGCTATACCTGTACCTGGGCGCTTTGCCATTAAATCGCTTGCCTGTATAACCTCACCTTTTGCTATATCTCTAGTAGCAACCAAAGAACGTCTTGCTTGTTTGCGTGATTCCTTTTCGCACTCAAAAACGGTTTTTTCTGCACTACCTAAAGCTGTATTTATCAATTTAAAGTTAGCAATTGCAAGTTTAAAATCTTCTGGGTCACCAGCGTGGTAATGATCGTTGCCTTTTAACGTTTTATCTAATGTAAAGTGCTTTTCAATGATATCCGCACCTAGTAAATACGCAGTAGATAATATAGCCATACCTGCTTCTGGCACTGTGTGGTCGCTATATCCTATTGAATATTGTGGGTACACACGTTTTAAAGTTTTTATAACATTTAAGTTAGCGTCTTCATATTTAGCTGGGTAAGAAAGTACGCAATGCAAAATTGCAAAAATTGGACAATTTTCTTTTTCTATAGCTCTAACAGCTTCATCAACCTCTGAAAGATATGCCGCACCTACTGAAAGCGCAATTGGTTTACCTTTTTTTGCAATATGAGTGATAAAAGGTATGTTTGATAAATCAGATGAAGATATTTTATATACGTCTACCATATCATATAAATAATCTGCTGAAGCATAATCAAAAGGTGTGGACAAAAATGTAATACCTAGCTCGTTGCAATAATCATATAAAGCACGATAATCTTCCTCATTAAAAGCGTCCATTTTTTTAAAAAGCTCGTATTGAGATGTAGTTGGCTCTTTTGTTAAATCCCAATAAGCTGGCGAATTTTTTGATACTATGGTTTCAGCTTTGTAAGATTGAAACTTAACTGCATCAACACCAGCTTCTTTTGCTTTTTCTATATATTTTTTTGCAGCTTGTAAAGGTGTAATACCCTCTACTTTTGCAGTATCTTGAAAGTTAACGCCAACTTCTGCTATAACATATGGTTTTCTCATTTTCACAACTCCCCTATTTCTTTTCTTTATCAAAATTACTCGTGTATTAACTCACGTATTTTATGGCGACCACCTTTTAAATTAACAGTGGTTAGCATATCACTTATGCGCTGTCTTTCAGCTTTATCCTTAGCAATAAAATAATCTAAAGTAGATTGTATCGTAGCATCTGTTGGGTTAACACCAAGGTATGAAAAACCATTGCTCTCATGTATAAAATTATGCTGGTTTTCACGCTTATTTTGTGCTAGTGATATTGTTGGTATGCCTAATATTGCAAGCTCATAACCAGTGCGTCCTCTGGAGGTTACAGCAATATCAGCTCTTGTCATAACCTCTGGCATATCTTGCACATCGTAGTAAACCTCAATGTTATCTCTATCATTAAATTTTAATAATTCTTCAACGTTCTTTTTAGCTCTACCCAAAACAAATATAAATTTTAAGTTATTGTATTTTTCGGCTGTTACTATATCCATTAACCTATCTGTATAGTTTTGAGGGTCAGCACCACCAAAGCTTATAAATACAGTTTTTACATCCTCTTTAATTTCAATTGGGTTATACATCAAAAATAATTTTGGTGATATATAATACTCATGACCAACTTTCATATTAGGTGTAAGTGCAACGTCATAAAGAGAGTTAATAACAACATCTGCTATACTACCACCCTCGCCATCGTCCTCAAAGTTTATAATCCTTGCCTCTGGCAAACAGTTGCGCAAACCATACATATAATCTATGCTAGTTGTTAAGATATCATTTATAAAAACATCATATTGCTCTTTTTGAACACAGCTAAAAAGCTCATTTATGCCATTAACAGGTACAATTGTATGTGTTGTATCGCCAAAAAGGTGGCGTGAAGTTTGGTTTTCGTCATAATAAATACAAGGTTTTGTTAATAGCTCATCAGCTATTTCAAGCACTCTGTAAATATGCCCAACACCGCGAGAGTTATTACCATTTACATAAAAAGCAATTTTTTGAGCTTTTAATATTGCCTCTGCTTGTTGTAAATCCGAAAAATTATCTATGTCAAGTGCTTCTTTGCGTGGCACTTCAAAAACATCAACAACTTTACCAAAGCGAGTATTTTCTTTAACTACGCTACGTTTAGATATAAAAAACGCACCTGTTTCAGCATAATATGGTGGCAAATATTGGCGGTTTAAACGTTTTTCATAAAGAGGAACTTTCACACCATTTTTATCTGTCCAAGCCAAATGTGGAGAGTTTAAAGCACTTATAAGTGTTTCAATCTCGCTATTATTTAGCATATGCTCAATCGCTTTATCCAAAGTAGCAACCGTTAAAGTTGGAGATGTTGGTTGCATAGTTATTACATAATCGCAATCAATATCCTTAACAGCGTCATAAACAACAGCATCTAGCGTGGTTTTGTCATCACATAAATCTGCTGATCTCTCGTGCACTATAATAGGCAATTGCCTTGCAATAGCCATTACTTCCCTACTATCAGTAGTTACTATAACATCTGTTATATATTTAGAGCTAACAGCGTTTTTCATAGCATAGTATGCTAAAGGTTTGCCGTTTAAAATACGTATGTTTTTATTAGGCACACCTTTTGAGCCTGCACGTGCTGGTATAACTGCAACTATTTTCAATGTTTTTCCCCTTTTGTTTTAATGGATAAGTTTGAAATATTCTGATATATTGTAACATTTTGATGCTTTTTTTGCAAGTCGAATAAAAATCGCTTATTATTTTATAACTACAAAATTCGTATAAATTTATTTAGAGTAAAGTTCATTTACAGCTTTTATCGTTGCATCTCTCATACCATCAACACAAGCTTGTTCCACAATATCATCATGTAAATGTGGCACATAACCTCTAAATGCGTGTTTGCTAAGAGCTACTAAAAATAATTTCAAATCCTTTTGTGAAATGCTTGTATCTATGTCATCATTTAAAATATCCGCAAGCACTTTTTCACATTCTATTTTACTTGTAACTTTATGCACACCTGGCACATACATCATCATGCTATCGCCAAACATAATGCCAGGTTTATTTTTAAATACACCCTCCCATAGCAATGTACCTGTTACACTTGCAGTTGCTATGCAATTTTCAATAATGTCATTAGTATTAAAAGATTTTGAAACTAATCGCACATTTTTATTTTTTAATAATATTTCAGGAAAATCCATTGTGCGGTTAACTGATAATTGATGTGGGTTTTCTTTAATATAAATAATAACATCTTCTGGTACGCTTTTTGCAAGCATTTGCGCCACTAGCTCTTGCTGCTTATATACACCACCCATAGGGCAAGTAGTAACTTCTGGTTGCATATGCAAGCCAAAATAAATGAATTTCTTAGTTAAATCTGGCGCTGTGCAAAGGCTTTCCCATTTTTGAGTATATTTGTATGCTTGTTTATGGCGCACACCTTCTATACCATTTTTATGTCCGTACTTTGTAATGTTTACAAAATAAAATTTAAACCAATTAACGATATATTTCCACAAACCATTTTTTACCCCCTCTTTTATATAAGCACAAGCACGCTTAAAAATACGTGACAAAGTGCTAAAAATGGATTTGCGATTTTTGCCCATAGTTACGTTATCTCTGCGCATATAATGCGGAGTTATATCTGCTTGTTTATCTGTATATTTTAAAAATATTTTATCAAAATCTTCGTTTAACGGTATATTTTCAGTAGTTGTGCTTTCATACTGCTTTTTTAGCTCTAAAAAATCCGCATACACTTTTTCGTTATGTGTGGTTATATCTTCAAACATGTAGGAATACTGTATAACCATGCTTTTTTCAGACATAATTGTTTTTATGCCTTTTATTTTTCAAAGTATATAAATTATATACTCAAACGCATAGTGTGGCACATATTGAGCGATAAATAAATCTATATTATAGCGTTCAATTATTGTATTCCAGTATATTAATGCTTCGTATGTTTTTTGTACAAGCATGTCGTATGTCAGATGTTCGTTATCAATTCCCATCCTGTAAAACTGCCAAAGTGTATTATCCATATATGGCGAAAAAGCCTCTAGTAAACTTTTATCTAAAGGCATTAAATCATCTTCTTCAATTTTTCCAGCATATCCATAATTACGAGTTTTTACATAATCGTAGTTTTCT
>CAYJJL010000056.1:0-10470 GCA_964370455.1 uncultured Faecalibacterium sp. | reverse complement strand
AGTGCCGGTGATCGGGGTCGAACCGATACGGTATCACTACCACAGGATTTTGAGTCCAGCACGTCTGCCAATTCCATCACACCGGCGTATATGTTGCGCCTTTAATCAAAGCACATCAAATAACAAATAGTATTATACCAAAACAAAAAAATAAAAGCAATAGCAAAAGCAAAAAAATATTAAATATCTTTTTGCTTTTGCTATTAGCTATAAAATTGTATCAAACCAAAAATTAAACGCTTAAACCAAGTGGTGCTATGCTTTTTTGCAAAATATTATTCATGTGTGCTATTAATATGCCGTAATTAGTAAATGGTATACCTTGCGCCTTAGCACGTTGCAAACGGCGCTGCACAACTTTGTTTTGTAACATGCAGCCACCACAATGCACTATTAGCGAATAACCACTTAAATCATCAGGGAAATCAACGCCGCTGCAAAAATTAAACTCAATTTCTTTTTGAGTGCTCTGTTTTATCCAGCGTGGCAATTTTACAGTGCCTATATCATCGCATTGGCGGTGGTGTGTACAGCCCTCCACAATTAACACTTTTGCGCCATCTTTTAAAGCTTTAACAGCGTTTACCCCAACTATCGAATCCTCAAGTAAACCCTTTTGTCTTGCAAACAGGATTGAAAACGAGGTTAGCTCAATATCCTCTGGCACCATTGGTGCAACTGCTTTAAATGCTTGGCTATCTGTAACTACTAATTTTGGCTTGTTTTTTAAACCCTCTAAAACACGTGGTAAATCCTCGGTTTGGGTTACAGTTGCAAGTGCATGCATATCCAAAACCTCACGCAAAACTTGTTGCTGTGGTAAAATTATGCGCCCTTTTGGTGCGGCACTATCTATTGGCGTAACCAAAACTACCCAGTCATCTTTTGTTATTAAATCGCTAATTAAAGGCGACATTACTGTGCTTGGTGGCTGTAGTTTTGCTATTTTTTCTCTTAACTCGTTTATACCTTCGCCTGTTTTTGCACTTACAAAAAAGCCTTCTGTTTGCGGTTTAATATCACCTAAAACATCAATTTTATTATAAACAACTATGTGCGGTATGCTTTGCTCCTTAAATTTTGCAAGCAAATCAAGCTCCGTTCGTTCTAGTTGTTTTTTTAATGGACATACCAAAACTGCAATATCAATTTTATCTAAAACTTGCAAGGTTTTTTCTATGCGTTTTTTGCCAAGTTCACCCTCGTCATCTAGCCCTGCTGTATCAATTAGCACAACTGGTCCCAAAGGTAAAATTTCCATACTTTTATAAACTGGGTCTGTTGTTGTGCCAGCAGTGTCTGAAACTATTGCTAATTCTTGCCCTGTTATGGCATTTATAACACTGGATTTACCTGCGTTTCTAAGCCCAAAAATACCTATATGCACCCTGCTCGTTAGTGGTGTGTTGTTCATGTTATCCTCCTACTTTTAAACTAATTAAACCTTACATATTTAAAACTTGTAATATTTTTTGCTTTGCTCTAAAAATTACAATATATATATCTTTAGTTACAACAAATTATTATAAGTTCTCTAATTGTAATATATTATCGTGTTTTTTATTAAAACCTAAAATCTCGCTCGCCTTGTTTTATTTTTTCTAAGGTTGCTATTGCTTTATCTTTAACTTTTGGGTTTGCAACTTTTTCTATTTCCTTATTAATCATTTCTTGCGCGGCTAGTTTTGTAGGTATACCAGCATAATCTTCCAAATATTCTTGCAGTGTCATTAAAGCGTTAGGGTGACAACAATTTATTATTTGCCCGCTCTTACATAGCTGCATAAACCTATCACCTGTGCGCCCCTCTCTATAACAAGCAGTGCAAAAACTTGGTATATGGTCTAAATCAATTAACCATTTTACAATTTCGTCAACAGTGCGGTGGTCATCTATATCAAACTGTGCTGTGTTTTCTCTGATTTTTTCAGGTTCAGCGTAACCACCTACACTTGTTTTTGAGCCACCACTAAGTTGAGATATACCTAACTTTAGCACTTTTTCCCTAGTAGCTTGTGATTCTCTTGTTGAGATAATCATGCCTGTGTATGGCACTGCTATGCGTATAATGGCAACTAGCTTTGCAAAAATTTCATCACTTATTGCATTTGTAAAAGCACTTGGGTCAACGTCCTCTGCTGGGCATATACGTGGCACACTTATTGTATGTGGGCCAACACCAAAAGCTGCCTCTAAATGTTCAGCGTGCATCATCAAACCTGCTAGTTCGTATTTATATGTTTCAAGCCCAAACAAAACACCAAGCCCTACATCATCAATACCTGCTTGCATGGCTCTATCCATAGCCTCTGTGTGGTAGGTGTAGTTATGTTTTGGCCCTGTTGGATGCAATTGCTCATACGATTGCTGATGATATGTTTCTTGAAACAATATGTATGTGCCTATGCCAGCATCCTTTAACATTTTATATTCTTCCACTGTTGTGGCTGCTATGTTTACGTTAACTCTGCGTATTGCGCCATTTTTATGTTGTATGCTATAAATAGTTTTTATGCTCTCTAAAATATACTCAATAGGGCTGTTTTTAGGGTCTTCGCCTGCCTCTAGTGCAAGTCGTTTGTGCCCCATATCTTGCAATGCAATAACCTCTTGCTTAATTTCCTCTTGCGTTAGTTTTTTGCGTGCAATAGTTTTGTTTTTTAAGTGGTATGGGCAATAAACGCAACCATTAATGCAATAATTTGAGAGATAAAGCGGTGCAAATAAAACAATGCGATTACCGTAAAATTCTTGCTTAATTTGCATAGCTAGTGCTTCAATAACTTTGTTTTTTTCTTCAATGTCACATTCTAGCAAAACTGCTGTTTCCCTGTGGGTTAAGCCTTTTTTTAGTTTTGCTTTTGCTATAATTTCATCAATTAACTCGGCATTGTTTTTATTTTGCTTTGCGTATTCTAGGCTTGCTAGTATTTCGCTATGATTAATAAATTCCTGTGCAATGCCAGATTTTACATCATAATTAAAATTAGTGTTAACCATTATTATCCTCTTTTCTATCGTAGTGGTCGCCACGACATAGCACCACTTTATGTTCAATTTTATTCATGCGGTGTTTTATACTTTCTATTTCATCAACAGAGGTACCATTTTTGTTGTCATATAACAAATAGTTACCTTTTATTGCATCTGGCGTTAGGCTTGGCATAATTACATTTGCACCAGCAAGCATGCCACGCTCCCAGCCATCGCTTGCTACTGTGCCAAGTGCAGTTGTTGCTGGTATTAGCGCTGTGGGTAGAGTAATGCGTGTTAAAGCAAGCATAAATAGTGTCATATCTGCACTGCCTCCTTTTTGATTTTTAAACGGTGTGCTATGATGTGGTAAAAACGGCCCTATGCCTACCATATGCGGGCGGAAACTTTGTAAAAGCATCATATCCTCTGCTAGTGTTTGCACACTTTGGTGTGGAGAGCCTACCATAAACCCACACCCAACTTGAAAACCTACGTCTTTTAAATCTTGCAAACAAATTAATCTATCCGATAGTTTTTCAGTAGGGTGTAGTTTTGAGTAATGCTCGCTGTTTGCTGTTTCGTGCCTTAATAAATAGCGGTTAGCGCCTGCGTTATATAAATTTTGATAACTAGTTTTACTGCGCTCACCTAGCGATAAAGTTATTGCAACATCTGGGTATTTATGGCGCAAGGTGCTGATTATATCGCATAACACTTCATCGGTAAAAGCTACATCCTCACCGCCTTGCATAACAATGGTTCGCAAACCTTTATCATAACTTTTTTGCGCACAAATCAAAATTTGCTCTTTTGTTAGCCTGTATCTAACAGCCTCGTTATTGCCTGCACGTATACCACAGTAATAACAGTTTTTTTTGCAATAATTGCTAATCTCAACAAGGCCACGCAAGTAAACCTCATTTGCATAGTATGGCTCTCGCATTTGGCGTGCTTTTTCGTAAAGCCATTGCTTATCAATTTGTGCATACGCGTTAATAATTTCCACCCATTGGGTTTTAGTTAAAATTTCGCCATTAATTAATTTTTCAATTGTTTTCATTAGTTTCATCATCTGCCTTTGTGTTTGTAAATTGTTTTGAGTAAACAGCCTTTGCGCTAACATGTGGTAACATACCAAGTTTGCCACACAGTGCGCTAATAATATTTTCTGGCGCATCTACTACAACGCTAATTACATTTATTTTCTTTTTGTGGTAAGGTATACCCATGCGCCCTATAATATATTGGCCGTAATGGCTTAGTATATCATTTAATTTTGCTACGGATTCAGGGCTTTCTACAACTATTGCTATGCTTGCTAATCGTGTGTTCATGTTAAAATCACCTCATTATTCAAATAAAAAAGCACACCCAGAAGGTGTGCGTATAACGTCAACAAACAAAACAAATTATCATAAACTTGTTTTGTTAATATTAATATATATCGGCAAACCTTCTACTTCAGAAATAGATATTTTCTAAATCTTAAATATCAGAACCTATTTTGTTTTTATAAATAATTAATCTTGATGGTAGGGTATAAACCTATTCACTTCAGATACATTATCTACTTTTATTATACTCCTGCTTTTTATTTTTTACAAGTAATTATGTTAAATAAAAATATAATAAAATATGAACCAACAACTTTTAATAAGGTTTTAACCTAATTTTCAAGTGTTGGTTCATATATTGTGTTTTATAATAAATTAAGTTGCTTTTGATGAGTCTAAAAATATAGAAATTAGTTTTAAAATATATTGTACTGTATTAATTTCTTTTTCGCTCCAAATGCGGTGTGCGTTGCTATCTTCCACACCAAATATTAACCTTGCAAAACCCTTGCCTTTTGTTTGTGCAAGTAGATACGAGTATTCAATTTCTTTACCGTCTAAGCTTTTGTTTAAATCGCTTATTGCGTTGTTATACATAATGCCGTTTACTTCAAGCTCAACGAAAAACTTTTGAAGTTCCTCACTAGAAACATCTTGAAACGCATCTTTTTTAGCAAGTTTTTTGTTTGCAACCCATTCATGTGTTATGCCATAGCTTTTACCATTATCAGCTGTTTGTGAAATATAGCACCTATCCACTCCCAAATGTGTACCAAGTAAGCGCAACATGGTATCCATAGATTTTTTAGTATCATCTGATTGATACATTAAATCAAATACCATCGCTGTAATTTCAGCATCAAAGTATGCGTTAACTTTGCTGTTTGAGTTATCAACTGTAGTGAGTTTCTTTGTGCGAGAGTTTGCAATTTCATCGGTATAGATAGTGTAGCGGTCTTTGCCTGCTAGTTTTGAGCTATAAAGAGCTTTATCTGCACATTTATATAATTCCTCGTACGTTATTGCATGTTGGGGGAAAAGCGCAATGCCTATGCTACCTGATATTTTATAATCTTTATTTTCGCCAGAGTAACTATCGCTAAATGCATCAGCTATACCTTTTGCTTTGCGTTCAATAACAGTTTTATTAGAAATATCTTTTACAAATACTAAAAATTCATCTCCACCAATGCGACCAATTATATCTGCGCCTCTAAAGTTAGAATGTAAATTTTTAGCGATATCACTTAAAACGATATCTCCAAAATAATGCCCTAGTTCATCGTTAACAGATTTAAAATCATCAACATCTATTAAAAACAACGCATGTGCTGTATTTGGCTGTGCGATTAAAGTTTCTTTTATAATATTTTCAGTTGTAATTTTATTTAAACAGTTTGTGAGTAAATCCGTTTTAGATAAAACTTCAAGGCGTTTTTGTTTATCGATATCGTATGTTTTACCTATTGAAAACATAGGCTTGCCATCTTTACTATACATGGTTTTGTATTTTATGCGGTAGTATTTTGTAACTCCACTTTGTTGTACAAAACGCACTTCTACTGGTTCAACTACACCTGTACGCAAATTTTCATCAAATTGTAAAAATTGTTCTAAATCATCTGGGTAAACCATGCCACTATCAACAACATAACTTGGGAAAGGCATTTTTTCAGCCGTTAGGCCTAATATTTGACGCCCTTTGCCAAAAAATTGTATAGTTGACATGTTAACATCATATATCCAAAACCATTCCTCTGATAATTCTGCCACTGTATTAAACAACGCTTTATATGTTACACGACTGTGATAAAATTCATCAAATTTTGCGTCCTCTTCGCAACCAGCAAGTTGAGGGCGTAAATCTTGCATTGTGCTAACAAGCAATGCATCGCCGTTTTCATCTTTCATGTTTAATTTATATATGCTTATATGCAAAGGTAGCTCATCACCATTTAGTTTTATATCTAACCAGTTAAAGTGTACCTCTCCTTTTTCAAGCGCATATAACACATACTCGTTAAAGGCTAATTGGGATTTTACACCACTAGGCTGCATCTCAGGTGTCAACTGATAAAATTTATCGCAAAACTCTACATCAGAATTAACGCCGTATAAATCCACAGTATATGCATTACAATACAGGCTCTCAGCGTTTTCATTGAGAACATTAATACATACTGGGATATTATCTAACATCGTTAAAAGTTGTTCCACCGTAAAATTAACTTTTCCGCTTGACGTGGAAATTTTGTTAAAATTTGTCTTATCGCTATCTTTCAACATTGTGCCCTCCTTTATAAAGAATACACACATCCGAGTAACTGAACTTACACACCACGCTAGAGTTCACATCCATTAAGCGAAAAATAACATTACATACCGCTTAAACTCTAATTTAAATTTTAAACTTTGATATTATTATAACATTGTTTACTGCAAAGTCAAAGCAAATGTATTACATTTTTTATTTTTCATGGAAAACAGCTGATATTTCAACCTATTCTCTCCGAATATTATACTAAAATAAAAAAAGACAGCCGTAGCTGTCTTTTTTAGCGCCCTTTGCCTGACTCGAACAGGCGACCCTCTGATTAACAGTCAGATGCTCTAACCGACTGAGCTAAAAGGGCAAATTGTTTTGTGTTTTCCAGAACAAGAAGTATTATACCACTAGCAAAAGGCTTTTTCAAGCCTTTTTTGAAAAAAAATTAAAAAAATAACAAAAAAATAAAATAGCACCCCATTTTAAACCGCATTTAATGCTATGGAACGCTATTTTATGCAAAAATCACAGATTATATTTTCATTTAACTATTTTGTTATGACATCATATTATTGGCTGTCATATAATCATAAAGCATTTTGCCGTGCTGTTGGCATTCTGTTTGTATATGATTTAAAACTGCACGATGATTTTCAGCATTAAATTCAAAAATGCATGTGTTATAAAGCCCTGCTAGATATTTTTCGTTAGAAAGGCTATCGTTACATAAAAAAGCATCTTGTTTTTTATTTTTGCTTTGCCCTTTAGGGTATTGACCTGAAAAAGTATCTTTGCGCTCTTTTTTTGCTTGTATCTTTGGGGATTGCCCTTTATCCACCGCCATTATTAAACTGTGGTTTTGGCTTTCTGCATTGTGTAGTTTACCAAAAAGGCTTGCAAGGGTTGGGTCTTTTGCGCTTGTAGCGTAAGTTTCGTATTTGCCCATGCACAATTCTGATTGCTTTTTCATGTCTTTTAAGAATAAATTTTCTTTGGGTGTTAATGCCATATCAATACTACATTTCTGTTATTATTTCGGCACGAAATAAAATGCCTTGTGCCTACTATTTACACAAACTAGCTGTATTATACGCTTGACAATAAAACAAAAATTACGTAATCTTATAACAATTAACATTAAAAAGGAGAATATATTATGCCTACAACAAAACACCTAAGCGATGAAAACATAAAAGTTTTATTAGATGATTTTAAATGGTTACATGCGCACCCTGAGTTTTCGTATGAAGAATTTGAAACAACTGCGTATTTGCGTGCCGAACTTGAAAAAGCAAATGTGCCAATTTTGCCATACGCTTTAAAAACAGGGCTAGTAGCTGAAATTAAAGGCACTGCTAACCACGCACACGCACCTATTATTGCTTTGCGTGCAGATATAGATGCACTGCCTGTACTTGAAGCTTGTGATATACCGTATCGCTCTATTTACGAGGGTAAAATGCATGCATGTGGGCATGATTTACACGCAGCTGTTTTATTAAACGTTGCAAAATGGTTATGGTTAAACCGTGCAGAGTTTGCAGGCACGGTGCGCTGTATTTTTCAGCCAGCGGAGGAAGCAGGCCTTGGTGTGCTAGATGTTTTAGAATACCCTGTTATGCAGGATGTTAGCGCTGTTTATGGGTTGCATACATCGCCACTATACCCAGTTGGCACTATTGGCTTGCGTGCAGGTGCAGTAACCGCATCCGTTAACCGTTTTGAAATAAAACTAAAAGGGCGTGGCGTACATGCCGCCTACCCTGAGGATGGCATTGACACAGTTGTAATGGCGGCAAATGTTGTAACCGCTTTGCAAAGCGTTATAAGCCGAAACACCTCACCACATAGCACTGCACTTTTAAGCATTACAGAACTAAGTGCAGGTAGCACATGGAACGTTTTGCCAGAAACAGCCTATTTGCAAGGTACAGTGCGCACCTTATGCAACGACGTACGCGCGGAAATACCAAAGCACATGCGCACAGTTATAGATGGTGTTTGTGCGGCATATGGTGGCACTGCTGAATTTTTATGGCACGAAGGCCCTAGCGCTACAATGAACGACGAAAAGCTTGTTGAACTGTGCGCACAAGTTGCAACAGAAATTGGCCAACAAACAGCCGAAGACCCTGCAAGTATGCTAGGTGATGACTTTGCACTTTTGGTCGAGCGCACAAGAGGTGTTTATATACACACTGGTATAGGTGTTGGCGCACCAAACCATAACCCTAGTTTTTATGTTGAAGAAAAATCGCTTGAACACTCAGCGGAATTTTTAATAGCTTTAACTTTGCGCACATTACAAGAGCAACTATAATTTTAAGAGTGCATATAATGCTTAAACCAAAATTTATTTAGCATGCTATAAAAAAATTATAATTATTTAAAACAACAAAGGCGATGTTCAGATTTTACATCTGTGCATCGCCTTTTGTTTATGTTGTTGTGTCTTCAGTTTTATTTTTTTTAGCAAATTTAAACTTAGGTGTTTTTGGTGCTGGTGGTGGAAAATCCTCATGATACTCTGAAAGCATATCATCAAGCCCTTTGCGCTTTAAGCTTATAGTAATTAGTTGGCGGAAAATATCATAAAGTACCGCAAACAATGGTACACCAACTATCATACCTGTAAAGCCCCATATCCCGCCGAAGAATATGATAGAAAATAACACCCAAAAACTAGATATCCCTGTGCTATCCCCCAAAATTTTAGGGCCTATAACGTTGCCATCAAGTTGCTGTAATGCTAACACAAATAAACCAAACCAAATTGCCTGTATAGGGTCGTTTATCAAAACAAATAAAGTTGCAGGTATACCACCTATAAATGGTCCGAAAAATGGTATTATGTTGGTAATGCCTATAATTATTGAAAGTAATATAGGACTTGGAAAACGGAATATAACACAAACAGAGTAACAAATAATACCAATTATTAAAGAATCAAGCAATTTACCATTTATAAAGCCACCAAATTTTTTATCTGCATAGCTTAGCTCATACATAAGCAAATCTGCCCATTTCTTTTTTAAAACGCTATAAACTAATAATTCGCCTTGGCGTGCAAATTTCCTACGGCTTGCAAGTAAATAAGTAGCAACAAACAAACCAACAAAAAAGTTTAATATAGTGCCAACTGCGTTTAAAACACCTATACCTATACCACTAACAATGCTAGTGAGCTGTGGCATTATTGTATCATTTAAAAAGGTATCCACCCATGTTGAAACCGCTGCATAACCATCTGTTATATATCCTATTAACACAGGGTCGTTCGCGAAAATTTGTTGCAACCAACTTATAAATTCACTTGCACGAGCTGGTATTATAATTACAAGGTTTGAAATGCTCTCGTATAATTCTGGGATAATAAGTGCAAAAATCGTATATATAACTGCAATGCAAATCATATAACTTGTAAATATGGCTAGACCCACCGCATTTTTTTTGAGCTTTTGAGGCAATACACTTAAATATGCACGCTCAAAAGTTGCAACAATAGGTTTTAATAAATACGCAATGACTGCACCATATATAAATGGTGATATTATTGTAAACAGATTTTGTAGTAGTTTATTAAATTCTTCATTACGGTAAATAATAAAGAAAAACATTACACATAAGCAAACAGCAACAAAAAATGCTACGGCTGCATACATATATGGTTTTTTAGGTTGTAAATTCATCTGTAACTCCTTAGTAATTGCGTTTTGCTAACTATATTATCAGTATAGCACAAAAAATGTAAAAATGTGTAAAATTTTAAAAAAATACTTGAGATAAATCTTATCATATGGTTTACTAATAGTCGAGATACAATATACAAAATAATTTTCTGATTTAGGCGGTTTTTTTACTATGGCAAAAGCCGTCTACCCTGGTAGTTTTGAC
>CAYJJL010000055.1:3898-10673 GCA_964370455.1 uncultured Faecalibacterium sp. | reverse complement strand
AAAGTTCTGAACCGTTAGATGTTTTTTGTGCACCAGGTAATGGTGGCATATCATATGATGCAACTTGCAAAAATATCCCTGCAACTGATATTGAGGCAATGGTGGCATATGCAAAAGAACAAAAGTTTGATTACGCTGTTGTAGCACAGGACGACCCACTTGCACTTGGCATGGTAGATGCGCTTGCCGAAATTGGCATAAAAAGCTTTGGCCCTAATAAAGCTGCTGCTCAAATTGAAGCATCAAAGGTTTTTAGCAAAGATTTAATGCGTAAATACAACATACCAACCGCCGCTTATGGTAGTTTTGATGATGCTGACGCTGCACTTTGCTATATAAAACAAGAGGGCAAATATCCAGTAGTGCTCAAAGCTGATGGTCTTGCACTTGGCAAAGGCGTGCTCATTTGTGAGGATGAAGCACAGGCACAGCAAGGTTTAAAAGATATAATGCTAGATAAAAAATTTGGCGCATCTGGAAATCGTGTTGTAGTTGAAGAATTTTTAACAGGCCCTGAGGTTTCAGTGCTTTCGTTTTGTGATGGTGTCACAGTTAAACCTATGGTTTCATCTATGGATCACAAGCGTGCGCTAGATGGTGATAAAGGTTTAAACACTGGCGGTATGGGCACAATTGCCCCAAACCCATTTTACACTGAGCAAGTTGCAAAGCAGTGCATGGAAGAGGTTTTTATACCAACACTAAAAGCTATGGAGGCCGAAGGTTGCCCTTTTAAAGGTTGCTTATACTTTGGTTTAATGCTAACACCAAATGGGCCAAAAGTTATTGAGTACAATTGCCGTTTTGGTGACCCAGAAGCACAAGTTGTTTTACCGCTTTTAAAAAGTGATTTACTAACAGTTATGATGGCGTGCACAGATGGCACATTAAACGAAACAGAAGTTGAGTTTGCAAATGGTGCGGCAGCTTGTGTGATACTTGCATCTGGTGGGTACCCAGTAGCTTACGAAAAAGGCAAAGAGATTTTAGGTTTGCAAAACGGTCAGTGCGAAAAAGCAAATGAAGATGTAACAGTTTATCATTCAGGCACTGCACTAAATGGCGAAACACTAACAACAAATGGCGGGCGTGTGCTAGGTGTTAGTGCAACAGCCGATACTTTACCAAAAGCGTTAGAAGTAGCTTATACAGCGGCTAAAACAATAAATTTTGACGGTATGCATTACCGCAATGATATAGGCAAAAAAGCAGTTCTTAGGCTACAATAAACCCAGTACTACGTCGTCAAATGCGCAAAAACATTTCAGTCATGTATATTATATACACTCCTTCATGTTTTAGCTTTTTTCCTAGTATTACAAGGCTTCTTGCGCCTAAAAGTTAATGGCATTATTATATTTAAATAAAAAATACACTTATACACAACGAAAGGGAACGATGCTATATGGTATATCGCATTTATGTAGAGAAAAAATCAGGTTTTGATGTCGAGGCAAAAGAGCTACACAATGAGCTAACCACGCTACTTGGCATAAAAAACCTTGCTAATTTGCGTGTGTTAAACCGCTATGATGTTGAGGATATCTCTGAGGAGCTTTTTGATAGTTGTGTTAGTACAGTTTTCAGCGAGCCACCAGTAGATAATATTTACAGCACTTTACCACGCAGTGGCGAATACGCTTTTGCTGTGGAATATTTGCCTGGTCAATTTGACCAACGCGCGGATTCAGCCGCTGAATGCATACAACTTATAAGCCAAGGCGAGCGCCCACTTGTGCGCAGTGCACACGTATACTTGCTAGAGGGTGTGTTAAGCGAGGCTGATATAAACGCAATTAAAAAATATGTTATAAACCCAGTTGAAGCACGTGAAGCAAACATGGAAGAAAAAGAAACACTTCACATGGAATATGCTTTGCCACAAAGTGTTGAAGTGCTTGACGGTTTTAACGATTTAGACGAAAACGGTTTAAATGCATTTTTAAATGATCGTGGACTTGCAATGGATTTAGGCGATATTAAATTTTGCCAAAGCTATTTTAAAGGCGAAAACCGCGTGCCTACCATTACGGAAATTAAAATGATAGACACATATTGGTCAGACCATTGCCGCCACACAACTTTTGGCACAATTTTAGATGACGTTGTTATTGAAGATGAACTTGTGCAAAAAGCATTTGAGCGTTACATGAAACTGCGTGAAGAATTAGGACGCAAAGAAAAACCACGTTGCATGATGGATTTAGCGACAATAGGCGCAAAAGAGCTACGTGCAAAAGGTATACTTAAAAACCTTGATGAATCTGAGGAAATCAACGCATGTACAGTTAAAATTAAATGTGATGTTGACGGCAAAGATGAAGACTGGTTGTTTTTATTTAAAAACGAAACACATAACCACCCAACAGAAATTGAGCCTTTTGGTGGTGCGGCAACTTGCATAGGTGGCGCAATACGTGACCCTCTTTCTGGCAGGAGCTATGTGTATCAAGCTATGCGTGTTACAGGTGCGGCAAACCCACTTGTGCCGGTTAACGAAACAATGACAGGCAAATTGCCACAGCGCAAAATTGTTACAACAGCAGCGGCTGGTTATTCTTCATACGGCAACCAAATAGGGCTTGCAACAGGCCAAGTTGATGAAGTTTATCACAGTGGTTACATGGCAAAACGTATGGAAATTGGCGCAGTTGTTGGTGCAACACCAGCAAGCCACGTGCGTAGAGAATGCCCAGCGGCTGGCGATGTTATAATTTTACTAGGTGGCAAAACAGGCCGTGATGGCATAGGTGGCGCAACAGGTTCATCAAAAGCGCACAAACTAGAAAGCCTAGAAAACTGTGGTGCAGAAGTTCAAAAAGGTAATGCACCAGTTGAGCGTAAATTACAACGTTTGTTCCGCCGTAAGGATGCGTGCGAGTTAATAAAACGCTGTAACGATTTTGGCGCTGGCGGTGTTTCTGTTGCCATAGGTGAGCTTGCAGATGGTTTATACATTGACCTTAACAAAGTACCTAAAAAATACGAAGGCCTAGATGGCACAGAAATTGCAATATCTGAAAGTCAAGAACGTATGGCTGTTGCGCTAGACCCAAAAGATGCAGAACGTTTTATCGCACTTGCCGCTGAGGAAAACCTATTTGCAGTGCAAGTTGCTACTGTAACAGACGATGCACGTTTGCACATGGAGTGGAACGGTAAAGTTATAGTTGATATCAGCCGTGAGTTTTTAAACTCCAACGGTGCTGAAAAACATCAAAATGTAACAGTTAAAAAAGGCACTGTTTGGCAAGCACAATGGGCAGGCGAAACATTGGCTGAAAACATGCAAAACATGGTTAGCGATTTAAACATTTGTGGCAAAAAAGGTTTATCAGAACGTTTTGACTCCACAATTGGTGCAGCTACTGTACTTATGCCTTTTGGTGGCAAACATCAATTAAGCCCACAAATGGCTATGGTTGCAAAACTACCTGTTGATGGCGAAACAACAACTTGCTCTGGTATGGCATGGGGTTATAACCCATTTATTATGAGCGAAGATTGCTACCGTGGCGCACGCCTTGCTGTTGTGGATAGCGTTGCACGTTTAGTTTGTGCAGGCTTTGCGCATGAGGATGCATATTTAACCTTCCAAGAATATTTTGAACGCCTAGGCACAGCACCTGAAAAATGGGGTAAACCACTTGGCGCGCTATTAGGCGCACTTGATGCACAGCTTGGTTTAGGCATAGCCTCAATAGGCGGTAAAGATAGCATGTCTGGTAGTTTTGAGGATATCTCAGTGCCACCTACACTTGTTTCTTTTGCGACTGCTATTGGCCACACAAAAAACATAATTTCAACAGAGTTTAAAGGCGCAAACAATAAAATTGCCCTAGTTAAACCTAAATATATAGATGAGCTTTTATCTGATTTTGAAAGCCAAAAAGCTACATTTAAATTAATTGAAGCAAATATCAAATCAGGCAAAATTATTTCAGCAAGTGCTGTTGGTCTTGGCGGCATCGCCGAGGCGATTTTTAAAATGGGTCTTGGTAACGGCATAGGTTTTAAAGCTTGCGAAACATTAACTAAAGCCGAACTATTTGCTCCACTATATGGTGCGTTTGTGCTAGAAATGGCAGAGGGCAGTTTTGATGAAAGCGTGTTTGAAGTTATAGGCCAAACAACTGCTGAATATAACTTTAACGCTTGTGGCGAAATTTTAAATAATGCTGATTTGCAAGAAGCATACGAATCAAAACTTGAACCAGTGTATCCATATCGCAAAGCTGGCGAAACAGTAGAAAAACTAAAAGTAAGCTTACACAGCCCAGCCCTTGCACCAAAAATTGGCGTGGCTAAACCTAAAGTTGTTATACCAGTATTTCCAGGTACAAACTGCGAGTACGATACAGCTAAGGTGTTTAAACAAGCAGGTGCTCAACCACAAATTTTAGTAGTAAACAACCTTACACCAGCAGCAGTTGCCCAAAGTTGCGAGGCTTTGTGCAAAGCTATTTCTGAAAGCCAAATTGTTATGCTACCAGGTGGTTTCTCTGGTGGTGATGAGCCAGATGGCAGTGCAAAGTTTATTGCAGCTTTCTTCCGTGCACCAGCAGTTACAGAGGCCGTGCGCCAATTGTTGCAAGAACGTGATGGTTTAATGCTAGGTATATGCAATGGTTTCCAAGCGCTTATTAAATTAGGGCTTGTGCCTTATGGTGATATACGCCCAATCAGCGCAGAGGATGCGACATTAACCTTTAACAAAATTGGTCGCCACCAAAGCATGCTTGTTAACACACGCATTGCAAGCACGGGTAGCCCTTGGCTTGCAAATTGCAAACTAGGTGAGGAACATACAATAGCAATCAGCCATGGTGAGGGGCGCTTTACTGCACCAGAAGCCATGCTTGAAACATTAATCAAAAATGGCCAAGTTGCCACACAATATGTGGATTTAAAAGGCAATGCAACTATGGATAGGCGCTATAATCCTAATGGTTCAGTGCTTGCTATTGAGGGTATAACAAGCCCAGATGGCAGAGTTTTTGGTAAAATGGGACACAGCGAACGCAAAGGCGATGCACTTTATAAAAACGTACCAGGCAATAAAGATCAAGCTATTTTTAAAGCTGGTGTTGATTACTTTAAATTATAATTTTTTGCAGTTGTTTCTGTAAATTACGAGTTTAAAACTTTTTCCATAAAACAAAAACTGAAACGCTCGCGCAAAATGCAACGGAGTTTCAGTTTTTTGTCTTGTTGGAGAAACAATATTTTATTTTAGTGTTTATATCATTGTACATTTATATTGTTTTTGTAAATGCTTAGCCTTTAATATTGCTTTTTAATTTATAGATTTTTCTGTAATTTTTCTTCGCTTCGCTCTAAAAAAATTGCGAAAAATCTATAGACATTCTGCAACTTTTGCCCAGTTAACTACATTAAACCAGTTATCTATGTAATCGCCACGTAAATTTTGATATTTCAAATAATAAGCGTGTTCCCAAACGTCTAGTATCAAAAGTGGTTCTTGCCCATTTGCAAAAGGTGTGTCTTGGTTTGGTAGTGATATTATTTTAAGCTCATTTTCGGCTGTTTTAACAAGCCATGCAAAACCAGAACCAAAAGTGCCCATAGCGGCGGCTTTTAGCTGTTTTTTAAACTCATCAGCGCCACCAAATGCATCAGCAATAATTTGTGGCACACTTTGACCATGCTCTGCGCTCATAAGTGCAAAGTATAAATCATGGTTAAACACGCCACCGCCATTGTTGCGCACAGCTTTTTGTATATCGGTAGGTAATGCGCTTAAATCTTTTAGCATTTCCTCTAAAGTTAGACTGTGCGTTTGTGGGTGTTTTTCAAGTGCGGCATTTAGGTTAGAAATATATGCATTAAAGTGTTTATCATGGTGAAACATCATTGTTTCTTTATCAATATATGGTTCAAGTGCGCTGTGTGCATATGGTAAATCTGGCAAAGTAAAAGGATGTTTGCAATGTCTTAACATGATGATACTCCATTTCTGCCCTGTAGTGGCATAAGTATAAAATTAGTGTAAAGCTACTTGCTTATATGCGCATTATAACATGAAAAATGTTTATTTTCAATAAAAATAATATAAAATGTTAGTAAAAACAGTGATTTAATGCAAATTTTACAAATTTTATAAAATTAAAAACTTTCTTGTAAACTGTAAATCGGTGGTAGTTTATGTATCTTTGCTCAAAAGCACAGGGATTAACTTTGAGTGCAGAGTTTGTGTGTAGGGGTGTGAATATTGCGATGTAAAGCAATAAAATTGCAGTAATTATACAAATTTACACAAAAATTACAAACTTAGTTGTCTTGACACATTTAACAAAAAATGCTATGATAATAGTGGGTTATGATATACTTTTTACACACATTACATAAATAATTAAGGAAGTTTAATAAAATGAAATTTAAAACTTTTTTACAAGTGTTGATATCTACAGTGGCGGCACTTTGCATAATGGCTGTCGTGCCATCTCTACCTGCACTAGATGCAGCAGTTGTAGGTGATTTTACACACTTGCCAACACCAACTCCAGAATTGCAACCTAAAGATTATCTAGCAGAGCATCACCCATATGTAAAACCAAGTTTGCAAAAAGATGATTCTTATAAATCTGAGCAAACACAAACAGATATTGAAATAGATAAAGATATACAAGTTGTGCCAATTTCTAAAGAAAAAGAGGAAAAACTGCTCGAAGCGATGGAAGAGGACGTAGGCACAGTTTACGATACAGAGGACGAATACTTTGGTGTTGGTGGCTCTGATTTTATCATGCCTGAT
>CAYJJL010000055.1:0-3798 GCA_964370455.1 uncultured Faecalibacterium sp. | reverse complement strand
CACCACAAATACCAGTAATTACAATAGCAAACCCAACAACTAACCAAGAGGTGCTTTATAATTCGTTCCCTACGGAGTATAAGCTATATGCTTATGAAATTAGTAAAGCTTATGGCGTTAGCTATGAAATGTTACTTGCGATAATGTATAACGAAAGTCGTTTTAATGCTAGTGCTATAAATAAAACTCTAAACTCTAATGGCACATGGGACTGGGGTATTATGCAAATAAATGATGTTTGCCTAAGCTTTTTAAAAACAAATATGGGCTTAACAAGCATGGATCAATTGCTAGACCCATATAAAGGTATACAAGCAGGTGCAGTTTTACTTTCTTATTACATGAGGCGTTACGGCGGCCCTGAAGAAGATGCACTTTTACGTTACCAAATGGGCGCATCTGGTGCAAACAAATACTTTGAAAGTGGAACACGCCCTTATGTTTACACAACTGTTATAAATAACCGCACAATTTACCAAAATGCAAATTTAACATAATTTTTTGGTTTTAAACCAAGATTTTAATAAACGTAAAGTATTAACAAATTAATTATATACCAATAGGAGAAAATAATGTCTGAACAACATAACCGTTACATCTCACCTTTTTCCACTCGCTATTCTTCCGACGAAATGCAATATATCTTTTCTGACGATAATAAATTTCGCACTTGGCGCAAACTTTGGGTTGCATTAGCTCGTGCAGAAATGAATGAGGGTATAACACAAATAACTCAAGAAATGGTAACAGAACTTGAAAGTCACCTTGAAGATATCAACTATGATGTTGCAATTGCACAAGAAAAACTTGTGCGCCATGATGTTATGAGCCACGTGCATGCTTATGGTGTGCAATGCCCTAAAGCTGCTGGTATAATACACCTTGGTGTTACTAGTTGTTATGTTGGTGATAACACTGATATTTTAGTTATGCGTGAGGGTTTAGAGCTTGTGCGTGATAAGCTTGTTGCAGTGCTTGCAAAACTTGCAAAATTTGCAGATGAATATAAAAACATGCCATGCCTTGCATATACTCATGGCCAGCCAGCACAGCCAACGACCGTTGGTAAGCGTGCAAGCTTATGGGCAAACGAGCTCGCTATGGATTTAGCCGAGGTTGAGCACCGCCTTGCAACTTTGGAGCTACGTGGCGTTAAAGGTACAACTGGCACACAAGCTAGTTTTGTGGAACTTTTTAAAGGTGATGCAACCAAAATACGTGCTGTTGATGCGGCTATTGCTAAAGATATGGGCTTTTCTCCAAAAGCTGTTGTGCCTGTTTCTGGCCAAACATACTCACGCAAAGTTGATGCGTTTATTTTAAATGCACTTGCTGGCATAGGTCAAAGCTGTATGAAGTTTGCAACAGATTTGCGCCTACTAGCTAATTTTAAAGAAATGGAAGAGCCGTTTGAAAAAAACCAAATTGGTTCATCTGCTATGCCATATAAACGCAACCCTATGCGCTCTGAGCGCATTTGTGCAATTGCACGTTACTTAATGGCCGATGTACTAAACCCAAGCATGACAGCAGGTAGCCAATGGTTTGAGCGTACACTTGATGACTCAGCAAATAAGCGTATTGCAATGGCAGAGGGTTTCCTTGCAGCTGATGCAATTTTAAATATCATGCTAAACGTTACAGATGGCCTTGTAGTTTACCCTAAGGTTGTGCGTAGCCGTTTAATGGCAGAGCTACCATTTATGGCTAGCGAAAATATAATGATGCAAGCTGTTGAAAAAGGCGGAAATCGCCAAGAATTGCACGAACAATTACGCCTACATGCAATTGCAGCAGGTAAAGTTGTTAAGGAAGAAGGCCTGCCAAACGATATGATTGAACGTATAGTTGCAGATAAAGCTTTTGGCTTAACTATGGAAGAAGTGCAAAAAAACCTTGTGCCAGAATTATATGTTGGCCGTGCACCAGAGCAAGTTGATGAGTATCTTTTAGAGGTTTTAAAACCTATATTTGAAAAATACCCAGAGGCTTTAGGTAAAAGTGCAGAGTTGCACGTTTAATTTTATATGTGATAGCTGCCTTGTATATCAAAATTATACAGGGCAGTAAATATTGCTTTAGTTTTAAAGCATTTAAGGAATAAATATGCGTTTAGATAAATATATTGCACAGGCAATGGGGATTTCCCGTAAAGAGAGCCGTATACAAGTTTTAAAAGGTCGCATCACTGTTGATGGCGAGCTTTGTAAAAATATAGATAAGCAAGTAGATGAAAACAGCAAAGTTTGCTGTGAGGGTAGTGAGCTTTCACGTACGGATTACGTTTACATTATGCTTAATAAACCTTTAGGCGTAATAAGTGCCTCAAGCTCTGCTTGTGATGAAACAGTTGTTGATATAGTTAAAGAGTTTTACCCACGCCGAGAGCTTTTCCCTGCGGGGCGTTTAGATAAAGCAAGCACAGGTTTTATACTATTAACAGATGACGGTGCTTTTGCACATGATATTTTATCACCAAAAAGGCACGTGCCAAAAGGCTACACAGTTGAGCTAGATACACCTTTAACTGATAAAATGCGCGATGGTTTTGCAGGCGGTGTTAAACTTGCAGATGGTGAGGTTATGATGCCAGCCAAGGTGTTTGCCGTTAGCGATGACTTAAAAACGGTTAAAGTTATAATAAGGCAAGGTGTATACCACCAGATAAAACGCATGTTTGGTGTTTTTGATGTGGGTGTTAACGCATTGCACAGAGATAGCATAGGCGGGTTAGAACTAGATGCCAATTTAGCACAAGGCGAATGGCGAGAATTGACTCAAAACGAGAAAGAAAATATAACAATTTTTTAAACATTTGTGTATTTTCCCAGTTTCAAAGTTTATAAAATAGGCTGAAAAAGAGAAAAAAATGTGAAAATCATTTAGTTTTCAAACAAATTACACATTTTGATGGTATTATAATTGACGAAAAACTACTGAAATTATCCCATTTTTTGGCCTAACATAAAATTTATACAATAAAAATATTATTTTTTTGTTAAAATATGTTGCAAAAGTAAATATTATTGTGTAAAATATAAATTGTAATATGATGTTGTTGTTCAATGTCACAAAGTTTATTCTAAAAGGTCTTTAATTAGGCAAGAAAGGGATTGCATTATGGCCAACAGAGTTTTTCAGAGCGTAGTCTATCAAATGAAAGAAGCGATTGATAGAGTAGTAGGTGTTTTCGATGAAACAGGCACCATCATCTCTTGCTCAGAGCTTGGGATGATAGGCGAAGTGCGCGAAGCTTTCTTAGCCGACCGCCTAACTGCAGGTGATTGTTTCACAAAAGATGGCTACACTTATTATCAATTTACAAACATTAAACATAACGATTATGCAGTGTTTGTAGAAGGCACAGACGAAATATCAACACAATTTGCTTCAATACTTGCTATTAGTCTACAAAGTATAAAACAATACCACGACGAAAAATTTGATAAATCTAACTTTATCAAAAACGTAGTTATGGATAACATACTACCAGGTGATATATATGCAAAAGCACGTGAATTGCGTTTTGCTACAGATGTTAGCCGTGTAGTTTTATTTGTACGTGTTATGGCGGATGGCGATTTTTCAGCTTATGACGTTGTAAACAGCTTATTCCCAGATAAACAAAAAGATTTTGTATTTAATATCAGCGAGACCGATACAGTACTTGTAAAAGAAATTAAAAAAGGCATAGCTCAAAGCGACCTTGAAAATTTAGCTGCAAGTATAGTTGATAACCTATCTGGCGAGCATTACATCAAAGCTTTTGTTGGCATAGGCCCACCTATAAATAATGTT
>CAYJJL010000054.1:8591-10714 GCA_964370455.1 uncultured Faecalibacterium sp. | reverse complement strand
GATTTTTCTGTAATTTTTTCTTCGCTCCGCTCTAAAAAATACGAAAATTATATATTACCAAACTCGCTTAAACGTAAATCAGGGTTATTGCGTGTTGCCCAATCAACAGACCATGGGTTTGTGAACAGCAATAGGCGGTTGCCTTTCATGTCTTCAACAGGTTTTGTATCGCTTGTTAAATTTAGTGTTTTTAGGTTTATGCTGTCTGGTTCGTTTTCAACCCAACGTAAATGTTCGTAAGGTAAGTGTTCCATACGTATTTCAACATTATACTCGTTATTTAAGCGGTATTCTAAAACTTCTAGTTGCAAAACGCCAACAACACCAACATAAACTTCTTCCATACCGCCACCAACAGCACGGAAAATCTGTATAGCGCCTTCTTGAGCAATTTGCTCAATGCCCTTTACAAATTGCTTGCGTTTCATTGTGTCTTTTTGTTCAATGCGTGCAAAGTGTTCTGGTGCAAAAGTTGGTATACCAGCAAATTCAATTTTTTGCTTGCCAGTGTATAAAGTATCACCTATAGAGAAAATACCTGGGTCAAATAAACCTATAATATCACCAGCATAAGCCTCATCAACAATAGCTCTATCTTGCGCCATTAGCTGAGTGCCTGTTGCAAGTTTAATTTTTTTGCCACCTTGTACGTGCATAGCTTCCATGCCACGTTCGAATTTACCACTACAAATACGCATAAAGGCAATGCGGTCACGGTGAGCTTTATTCATGTTATCTTGTATTTTAAATACAAAGGCTGAAAAATCTTCTCGCATTGGGTCAATTTCTTCAGTGCTTAGGCTATCTGTACGTGCTAGTGGGGTAGGTGTTTGGCGTAAAAATTCCTCAAGGAAAGGCTCAACACCAAAGTTTGTTAAAGCTGAGCCAAAAAATACAGGGCTTAAACCGCCATGCAAAACTGCGTCTAAATCAAAATCTTCCGCCGCACCATCTAGTAGCTCTACGTCATCTGCAAGTTGGCTGTGCAAGGTAGGTGTGATTAAATCATCCAATGTTGCATCGCCAAGCGAAGCTTCAATTTCTTCAACCATTTTAACACCGTTAGCACGCCAATCACTTTGGAAAGCGAGTATTTTTTGGCGGTTTCTATCGTAGACACCTTTAAACTCTTTGCCAGAACCTATTGGCCAGTTCATAGGGTATGTTTTAATACCTAAAACTTCCTCTATACTTTCCATAAGTTCAAAAGGGTCACGTGCATCTCTATCCATTTTATTTACAAAAGTAAAAATGGGTATACCGCGTAGTTTACAAACTTTAAAAAGTTTAACTGTTTGTGCCTCTATACCTTTAGCAGCGTCAAGCACCATAACAGCGGAATCAGCCGCCATGAGTGTACGGTAAGTGTCCTCAGAGAAATCTTGGTGTCCAGGGGTATCTAGTATATTAACACAGCGGTTTGCATATTCAAATTGCAAAACCGAACTTGTAACAGAAATACCACGTTGTTTTTCAATTTCCATCCAGTCTGATACAGCGTGGCGTGCGCTTTGTTTGCCTTTAACAGAGCCTGCTTGATTTATAGCTCCCCCGTATAATAATAGTTTTTCAGTGAGCGTGGTTTTACCTGCGTCGGGGTGGCTAATAATAGCAAATGTCCGACGGCGCTCAATTTGTTCTTGTTTAGTCATAAAAAATTTGCTCCCATTTGTCAATTAATTATTGTGCACTCCCTATTGTACGATATTTTGCCAAATTAAGCAAGCTGTAGCGAGCTTATTATTGCAAAAAAGTTTGAAAAATAGCATTCTTTTTTTAAAAGTATTGATATATTCGTTGCCATGCGTGTATAATTTGAATAGCTATTAAATTATCAAATTAAAAATATATGATAAAATTATGTATTAAAAATGGCGAAAATATGTTTCAAATTTGATTTTCACCGTTCTTTCACCGTTTGACGCAGTTTTTCATAATTTATTCATTAGCTTATATTTTACTTTTCATATTTTAGGTTTAAAATAAGAGTATCAAAGAGGTACACGTGAAAATCCCAAAGACCTCAAAATAAAAAACCTGATAAACCCTATAAATTTCGATTTTATTTATTTATTTAGGCCGTTTTATTAGGGTTACCAAAATTAATTGGGATTATGCCTTTG
>CAYJJL010000054.1:0-8581 GCA_964370455.1 uncultured Faecalibacterium sp. | reverse complement strand
GGCAGTAGCTTTTTTAAAATAATAAGGGGAAATTTATTATGGATAACAAAAATAATTGGGAATATGACTATTCCAACAACAATACGCAACCAACACCTACCCCAGGTAGCGGATATGTAAACGCTGGTTCATCTGGTACAAACAGTGCAAACGATACAAACGTGCAAAACCCATATGCAAATGTAAACACACGCAACGCTAGCACACAAAACCCATACGCAAATGTAAATACACGTAGCGCTAGCGATATTGATACAAATCCATATGCAGATACAAGCGCACAAACCCCTAGCGAAAAATTTGATACCGAGGAACCACACAGCACATCTTTTATATATAATAACGAAACACCAAATTATAGCACACAGCAAAATACCCATCACACAAGCTATACTACATCTTATGAAACAAAAGCGCATGATTACACAGAACAACATGCAAAACAACCTGCATATGCAGCACATAACCCAAAACCACCAAAAAGCTCAAATAGTTTTGCCTCACGTGCAGTAACTTTAGTTTTAGCTGGCGCAGTAGGTTTTTGTGGTGGCTACGTAGGTAGTGTATTTGGTGGTAATGGCGGAGATATAGTTGTACAAAAAGTTGATCGTGATACTAGCGCAGCTGATGTTATTACAACCTCGACCGATGGCGCAAATTTAAGCTTATCGGAGGTTTCGGCACTTGTTAGCCCTAGTGTTGTTGTTATAACAACAGAGCAAATGGTTGCCTCATCAAGTTTTTATGGTGGGCAAATGGTTGAAAGCGGTGCAGGTAGTGGTGTTATAATTAGCTCTGATGGTTATATTTTAACATGTGAGCACGTAGTAGCTGATGCCTCAAATATTATTGTTACTATTGGCGAGCAAGATTATGTTGCAACATACATTGGTGGAGACACTGACAGTGACGTTGCGGTTATAAAAATTGAGGGCGAAGGCTTTACACCAGCGGTTTTAGGCGATAGCGATGCTTTAGCAGTTGGCGAAGGTGTTGTTGCAGTTGGCAACCCACTAGGGCAACTTGGCGGCACAGTTACTGACGGTATAGTTAGTGCACTTAACCGTAAAATATACGTAGAAGATTCCGCAGAAATGAGCTTAATACAAACTAATGCTAGTGTTTCCCCTGGTAACTCAGGTGGTGGCTTATTTAACATGGCTGGCGAACTTATAGGCATAGTAAACGCTAAATCAGGCGATTCAGAGGCTGAGGGCCTTGGTTTTGCAATACCAATTAACCAAGCATATGAACTTGCTGAAGAACTTATCACAAATGGTTATATTACAGGCCGACCAGAGCTAGGTATTACAGCTATTGACGTGCAAGACGCTGAAACAGCAATGCAATTTGGCGTTAACTCATTAGGTGTTTACATCTACGGTATAAACGCAAACTCCGCAGCTGAAAAAGCTGGCTTACAAGTAGGCGATAGAATTATAAGCATAGGCAATAAAGAGGTTGGTGTTTTAAGCGATGTTACATCAACATTAACTGAATATAACGTAGGTGATGTTGTAACTATGACAATTGCTAGAGGTGGCGAAATTATGAACATTAATGTTACCCTTGGCGAAAAAGGCACAACAGAACCATCACAGCAAGAAACACAACAGGGAACAATACCACAAGACGATTTAGAAAAAGATGACGGAAATATGCCAGATGTTGGCGGATTTAATCCTTTTGGTTAATTAAGGTAATTGTTCTGGCAACTTGAGTACTGGCCGAATAAATTTGAAGTTTATATTAGCCTGCGTCTAATATAAAAAATACATATGAAAATATGTTTAGAATATAAAGTAAAATTTAATCAGAACTAAAAAACACAAAACCCTTGCATAAACACATTTTACCCCAAATGTGATATGCAAGGGTTTTGCTTTTGTAAAAATAACTTATTTTAGAGATAAATGCAATTATTATCTAATTTTAAAGTTTAATTATATTAAGATTTTATTAATTTGCTTGACATGTGAACAATATGAGGTTAGGATAAAACCACGTTAAAGTGTTTATTAATTAAAAAGGCGATAGTTAACAACTTTAGAAAGGTGATAGGTTACAAAGATGAAATTATTAAAAATTTTGGCTTTCGGTGTTATTTGTGTTTTAACATTTACGGCATGCACACAGGGAGATATATCCCAAGATACTGCACAAGATACTGCAAACTCGGCAGATACCCAAGGCGAATTTGCTGCAGCTAAAGATAACTCTGACATTGTAATGCACTCATCGCGCCAAGATATTAACGAAACCTTTGCTAATAGCACAGAATACGGCTATTATAAAATGGAAATGAAAACCTTTGGCAACTATAATTTTTTATATATCGATTATGAAACAGCACAAAGAATTTACCTTTGTAGTACACCAAACTGTAGGCATAATGATGAAACTTGCGCTAGTTATATTTCCGATATGGCAATGGGCACTTTAATACCTATTGAAGAAGATATGTATTTTTTGAAAAGAAGTATATATGAAAACCGTGAGGATGAATTAGAGTTATTAAAAATGGGGCTAAATGGTGAAAATCAAACTTTAGTAGCAACTTTTGAGAGCACACAGAGCTTAATAAGTCAGGTTGGGGCAGACGCAACAAACTTATATATGGTTTTAGCAACATATAAAGAACCAGAAAATGACACTACAACAGGTATTACAATATACCAACTTTTAAAAGTTAATAAGCAAACAGGCGAAATAACAATACTTAAAGAAAGTGAAACTAACTATGTGCTGCTTGGTGCATATGGGCGAGATTTGATTTTTGCTGATATAGATTATAGTGGTGGTGAAAATTACACATTAACTGATATTGCACAAATGGAGGCAAACGGCATTGAACCCAACAGCCACGCACAGTGGAATATATTTGGATTAAACGTAGACACCTTAGTTGAAACTGAAATTTTTAGCTTTATGTCAAGCAATTCATACCCAGCTATTAGTGAGAGTGATTTTTATTTTATAAATGCTGCAACTTCTACAGTTGAAAAATTTAATTTACAAACTAAAGAAACAACACAGATAGCAGAAAATTTAAAACCAGAAACTGGTATTTCAAATATATATGATGAATATGTTTTGATTTATTACATGGAAAACGAACAAAGAGTTGAAGCAGCCATAAACGTCGAAACAGCTGAAATTACGACACTTTCGTTAGGATATCCAGATTCAAGAGGGTTTGAAGCATTGATGCCTATAAAAATACTGGCAGAGTTTGGTGATAATTTTTTAGTTATATCAGGTTCAGAAACGGAAATGCAAACAATGACTAATATAGATGGTACGGAGCAAATTATGCCAGTTGAAGTTTTTAAATATAGTATTATTTCAAAAAGTGATTATTTTGCAAATGTATCAAATTATACACCAATTAACGATTTAACTTAACAATTAATAAAAGAGGTATTATGATATTACATGCAAATGCACTTAGTAAAAAATACCCTCTAGTATCGCAAAAAAAGCATTGGTGGAGCGTGCCTGTTTCGGCGGGTACAAAGCATGCTCTTATTGATGTTAGTTTTAAATTATCTGCTGGTGTATATGGTTTGCTTGGTCCAAATGGGGCAGGTAAATCCACGCTTATTTCAATTTTAACAGATACTATTGCCCCTGATAACGGTATAGTATGCTTTGGGGAAAACCCAATAAAAGAACTAGGTGTAAGCTATAGGCGTGTTTTGGGTTATATGCCACAACAGCAAAATTTATATACACATTACACAGGTAGGCAGTTTATAGCTTACGTTGCCGCACTGAAAGAAATCAATAAAACCGAAACACAAAAAGAGATTTTACGTGTAGCAAAAGCTGTAAATTTAGAGTTTGAACTAGATAAAAAACTGGGTGTATACTCGGGCGGTATGAAACAGCGCCTTTTGCTTGCATGCGCACTTTTAGGCGAGCCTAAAATTTTAATTTTAGATGAACCAACAGCAGGGCTAGACCCTAAAGAGCGTGTGCGTTTGCGAGATTTATTAAAAAAACTTGCGCAAGATTGCATAATTTTAGTAGCCACACATACTGTTTCAGATGTGGAGAGTATAGCGGATGGCATTTTGCTTTTGCGTGAGGGTAGTTTAGTGGATTTTGCACCTGTTGAAAGCTTGGTTGAAAAATATGCCAAAGGTAAAGGCCTTGAGGCGGTTTATCTCGAAGTATTTAAAGAGGAAACAGTGTGATGAAACTTTTGCTTTTGGAGCTACAAAAAATTGTGCAAAAAAGGACCCTTTGTGTTTTGTTGATTTTAGTTTTAAGCAATGTTTTCTTTTTACATATAACATTGCAAATGAGTAATTACACAATAAACGCAGCGTCCATTAAAGAAATTACCTCTGATTTATCAGGGTTTAGCATGGAGCAAAAAAATATCTTTTTAACTGAAAATCTGCAAAAGACAGAAGAATTTTTAATGCTTGAAAATTACTATATATATGATGCTCAAAATACGTATAGTGAGGCAGCAGTACCAACACAGCAAATGCAAAAAGCCTATATGCAAGCACAAGAAAACGGCACACTTACACGTTATAACGAAACTTTGCACGAAGAATATAAGTTTTTTCAGTACTTGCAAGCACAGCACCGAACTGTTTTTGAGTACGAACAGTTTTTAGAGGAAATACAGATAAAATCTGATGCGATTTCTAGTATATCTATTTTTCAAAAAAGCGATAATTCGCAAGATGTAACAATAAATGCTATTACAAATGCATACGCAAATATGGCAGATGTGCATATAAACTGGCAACCGCAAGAGGGTGTTTATTTTGCTATACAATCAAATTTTACAGATGTTTTTTTAATAGCGAGCATGTTTTTATTGGCGCTGGTTTTTGTGCGTGTTGAAAGGGATGTACGCTTGCTTGATTATATACGCACACAGCCAAATGGGCGTTTTGTAACTGCGTGCGCAAAACTTGCGGCTTATTTGGTAGCGCTTTTGGTCATAGTTGTACTTTTGTATGGTGCAAACATTATATATTGTTCTTTGGTGTTTGGGCTTGGTGATTTACAGCGCAGTATACAAAGTTTGCCTTTTTTGATGTATAGTACATATAGGTTTTCAGTGTGGCAGTATTTGCTTTTATATGTGTTTATAAAATGGCTCGCTGCGTTTGTTATGGGGCTGTGGATGATGGCATGCGCCATTTTTTGCAAAGATACAATAACAGCATGGTTTTCAGCCATTGCAATGCCTGTTTGTATGTTTTTACTACGTGAGTTTATACCAGCAATTGGTGCGTTAAGCCCTTTGCGTTATGCAAACACTTTTAGTTTTTTGCAAACTAATGAGATAATTGGTAATTATATAGTTTTATCCGTTTTTAATAATGCTGTGCCATTGATATTTTTTGAGTTATTTATTGCTATAATTTTAATCGTTGGTTTTGGCTTTAGTTTTTTATTTGCATTTGCAAAGGCAAATTTAAAGAGCGGTTCGTATTTTGTAGCTTTGTTACCTGTAATTAAAAGCAAAAAAAATCAAACTAATGTTTTTAAGGCAGAGTTTAAAAAGATATTTATAACAGGTGCTGCTTTACTTATTTTAATTTGCTTTTTAGCTTTTAGTTTATGGCAAGGTGTTAGCGCAACAAATAATTTAAGCGTAGATGAGGTTATTTATAAAGATTATATGCAAAGTTTGAGTGGTGAGCTCACTACTGAAAATTTAACAGAATTTAGAGCAAAAAGCGAAGAGTTTTCAGAGCTGATAGCAGTGCAAAGAGCGGTTGAACAAAATTTGTTACATAGTGATACTTTGTTTATGTTTTCAGCACAGCAACAAAAATATAATGTTTATCAACGTATATTATATGGCAATGTTGAATATGTAAAAAATACTAATGGCGCATATTTTGTGTATGAAAGTGGTTATTTAGAGTTATTTGCAATGGGAGAAACTAAAAATATAATTGATGCAATAATTGCAGGTGCTTTAGTTGTACTTTGTGTTTGTGGTGTTTTTGCTTATGAAAAACAAAGTGGTATGTTTGTAATTTTACGCACTACACCACTTGGTAGAAGCAAAACTTTTAAAACAAAAATTTTACAAAGCATTTTTATAGCTATTATTATTTCGTTTTTAGTAATATTGCCGCATGTTATACCTGTTGTGCGTTTTTACGGTTTATCAGGTTTTAGTTTTCCAGCAGTGAGCATACGAGAACTTTCTAGTTTACCAACTTTTGTTAATTTAGCAATGGTATTAATTTTTTGGTTAATTTCAAAGACTTTTGCTTGTATTATAATTGCAAGTATCACCTTGTGGTTAGGGCACAAACTAGGTAATGTGCTTTATACTTTGCTTTTATCTCTTAGCATTTTTTGCCTGCCGTTAATACTTGTATTAGTTGGCGTAGATATTTTGCAATTTTTTAGTGTAGCACAAGGTTTTGATTTTGTAAGTTTGCTTTTAGATGTAAGCCGTATAGGTTTAATTTTCTCGAAGCCTGATTTAATTTTAACTTTACTAGTGCAACTTAGTTTTATTGCATTTGCTGGTTTTTGTGTATGCGATTTATACTGTAAATATGAAAAATAATATTTGTTTGTAAATGCAAAATAGCTATGATGAAAATATGAGTTTCATCATAGCTATTTATTTTGTTTGTAAATATTTTATTTTATAGCGCAAATACATCTATCATTATTTGCGTAATCTTTTATGCAAGTTACATCACGCCAGCCTTCGCTTATTAAAATTTTGCTAACTGCTTTTGCTTGTTCCCAGCCTATTTCTAAAACGATATTACCGCCTTGTTTAACTGCATTTTTATAATACTTTGCAATGGCTCTGTAAAAATCAAGCCCATCAGCGCCTGCTACAAGCGCCATTGCTGGCTCTTTAGCAACTTCTGGTTCTATGTCTAACATTTCGCTTTCGGTTAAATATGGTGGGTTTGCGATGAGTAAATCGAAAGTGTCAGCGTGTAGTGTGTTGTAATATAAAAATAAATCGGCGTTTATGGGGTTTATGTAAGGTCCAGTGCGTCCTAAAGTATCAAGTGCATGTTTTGCATTTTGCTCTAAGTAAACAAAGGCTTTTTCACTTTTTTCCACTGCTGTAATCTCTGCATTTGGGCAAAACATTTTTATGCCTAGTGCTATGCATCCACTGCCTGAGCAAAGCTCTAAAATTTTTGGGGTGGCAATATTTTGTTGTTTTAAAAAATTAGCGGCAGTTTCGGTTACTATTTCAGTGTCAGCACGTGGGCACAAAACACCTTCGCCAACTTTTAGCGTAAAATTTAAAAAATCCCATTCGCCTAAAATATATTGCAAAGGTTCGCGGTTTACTCGCCTTTGTACAACGTTTTCCAGCATTTGTGCTTGTGTGTTATTTAACTTGCCCGTAAAAAGGCTATGTGGTATGCCAGTTACAAATAAAAATAATTCACCTGCATCAAAATCTGCATCAGCACAACCTGCTATTAGTAGGCGAGCAGTCATGTTTTGCATAGCTTCTTTAGAAGTAAAACCGTTTTTTACCATTTTTCGTCCTCTGGTTTTGGTGGTAGCACTGGTGTTATAGCGGCAATTGCAACCTCTATCATTTTATCTTCTGGTTCAAAAACTGTTAAGCGTTGCACCCAAAGCCCAGGTGCACGTATAATGCGTGTTAAAAGGTTATCAAAACGACCGCATAACTTTAAAAGTTCATAGCTTATACCCATAACAACAGGCAACAATGCAACTTTGTAAACTACACGTAAAGCCATGTTATCCCAAGGTAGTGCGCTATATAAAAACACGCTAACAATAACAACTAAAATTAAAAAGCTAGTGCCACAACGTGGGTGAAAACGTGAGTGTTTGCGCACGTTTTCAACAGTTAGTTCCTCGTTTGCTTCGTAGCAAGCGATTGTTTTATGTTCTGCGCCGTGGTACGAAAATACACGGCGAATATCCTTCATATGGCTGCAAGCCCAAAGGTAAGTTATAAAAATAGTTACTTTTAAAATTGCCTCAAGTATAACTTTTGTTAAATCATTAAGCCCAAAAAAGTTTGTGATAAAGCCTACTATAAAAGTAGGCAAAACTGTAAAAAGCAAAATTGCAAGTAAGCCACCTAAAACAGCAGAAAAGCCTAAAATAAATTTTTCAGCTTTTTCGCCAAATTTCTCGCTTAGCCATTTTTCGAACTTTGTTGGTTCTTCGTCAAATTCTTCACCCATGCTAACCTCGGCAGAGTGCATAAGGTAGTGGTAGCCTTTTAGCATGCTATCTATCATAGCAATTGCGCCACGCACAAAAGGTATTTTTTGCCATGCGTGTGAGCTTACTTTGTCTTCGATAACATCTATTTCGCCGTCTGGTTTGCGCACTGCACAGGCTATTTTATCCTTGCCACGCATCATTACACCCTCCATAAGTGCTTGGCCACCTATGCTTGTTTTAAATTGGGGTTTACTCATATATTCTCCTTGTTGTTAATCGTGTTTTTAGTTTTTTCTATCAAGTGGCAAGCCTAATGTTACAACTGTGCCTTTACCTAAAGTGCTTGATATATCAATAGTGCCGTCAAGTGCTGTCATAATTTCCTCAACTAGTGCAAGGCCTA
>CAYJJL010000053.1:0-10927 GCA_964370455.1 uncultured Faecalibacterium sp. | reverse complement strand
TCTTGCACAAATTTATCGTAATTTTCAGTTTCAGTGTTATCCATTACATGTAGGATGATTTCAGTGCCTGCTGAGGCTTTTTCAGTTTGGGTAATGGTATAACCCTCTGCGCCTTTGCTGTCCCATTTCCACGCTTCGTTAGCGCCGTAGGCTTTGCTTATAACAGTTACATGATCCGCAACCATAAATGCTGAGTAAAAACCAACACCAAATTGGCCTATGATATCAATGTTTTCATCTTTGTTTTCTGTTTTAAAATCAAGGCTGCCAGATTTTGCAATTGTGCCAAGGTTGCTTTCTAGTTCTTCTTTAGTCATGCCAATGCCGTTATCAGCAAGTGTGATAACACGGTTTTCTTTATCAAGGGCAAGGCTAATTTTAAATTCCTCACGATTTAAGCCAACAGATGTATCTGTTAAGCTTTTAAAGTAAAGCTTATCTAGCGCATCACTAGCGTTGCTAATAAGCTCACGCAAGAAAATTTCTTTGTTTGTGTAAATGGAGTGGATCATTAAGTCAAGCAATTTTTTGCTTTCAGCTTTAAATTGTTTAATGGCCATGGTATAACCTCTTTTCGTTTCATGTTATTATATTATTTAAGTTGTGCAGTGTGTAATTAATATGTTAGCACTCAAACCTTACGACTGCTAATATAACGCTTTTTGAGTAAAAAATCAAGGGTTTTTGCATTTTTTAATAAAAAGTTTAAAAATAAGGGGGCATATCATAGTGATACGCCCCTTTAATTTTATGATACTATAGCTTTTTCTTCTTCGGTTTCTAGGTTTTCTGCGATATTTTCGCTTTCTTCTAGGTTGCTTGCGTTAGTAGCTTGCTCACCTGTTTTTATATCGGTGTTTTTTGCAATTTCTGTTGCGCTTTCCACCTCTGTGATATTTTCATCGGTTGTTGTTTCTTTTTCTGCAACTTCTTCGCTAGCTTCTTCTGCGGTTATTTCTTCGGTAACAGCATCATCTGTAGCAAGCTCTGCAGTCGCTGTTGCAGTGGTAGCGTCATCTGGTTTTGCGCTTTCTTCTGTAGTTTCTTCGTTTGGCTCGGTGCTTGCGCTTGCTTTTGCAGTTTCTTCGCTTGCTTTTTCTGTGGTGCTTTCAGCTTTTTCTTGCTCTAAATCTTCGTTATTTGTAATGTCGGCGTTTTTGCCAGCCTTGCTTAGCATTTCAAGTTTAGCTTTATCTTTATCTTCTGTTTCAGGTCTTGGGTTTTCAAAAAAGTATATTACTTCTTCGGCTTCTTCAATGGCATCTACCACGTAGTTTGAGTCCATTTTCCATCTTGCGTTAGATGTAAAGGTGCGAAACCTAAAACGATGGTTTTCTATTTTAAAATCAAATGCAACACATTTAGTACCAGCAAAAACACCAACGCCACTTTTAAAATCCCTAACTTTAAAGTTTGATAAGCTTTCTGGCTCTACAAACTGTATTTGTGGATTAAAAAAGAAAAACATTGCAATTTTACCTGAATTTACATCTATATATAAATTAGATGTTTTTTCATTATAAGCGTAGTTTTGCACAAAGCCCATTTCGTTAAGCTTTTTTTCGTTTATTCGGCGTTGTATTTTTGCAATAATACCAAAGCCAAAGCAATGGTATAATAAAAAAATAACGCCTCCAGTAATTAATAATTCCAATATCCAATAATACCACCCTGCAAAAATAAGTGCAACTGATAATAATAATGGCAAAAGCACTATTGTTGAAAAATAGATGATGTTAAATTTTGATACCTTTTGTTTCATGATAACCTCTTTGTTTGTTTTGAGTTTTATGGTACAATGTGCAATTTTAATAATGGGCTTGCTTTGCCATAAAAATGTTGGATAATTTATAGATGTTTTATACTTATTATAAACGTATGCACTACCGCAACGATTTAATAGCGCATTTTAGCAATTGTTTATATTAGTATGTGAGAGAATAAATTAGTATGTGAGAGAATAACTTCTATATTTAAATAATATAACACATTTTCAACACAAAGTCACTAAATAAAACTAACTAAAAGTTAGGTGTTTTTAATTATAACTAAAAGTATTTAAAAAAGCACCATACATTTGTATAGTGTTTCGCAAAAATGGCGAAATTTGCATTAAAATGATGAAAAATTAAATGTAAATTTTGCCACAAAATAGGCATATGAAAAAACCGCTAAACCAAAACTAATTGGTTCAGCGGTTTGCCGTGATTATCTATCGATAAAGCTATCATAATATTTAATTTATATATAAAATAAAGAATGACGCTGAACCCAAACTAATTGGGTTTAGCGTCATTCTAGTTGCGCTGGTAGGAATCGAACCTACGATACAAGAGTCAAAGTCTAGTGCCTTACCATTTGGCGACAGCGCATTATTAAAGAGCGATGCATTTATTTGCATAGATGATCGCTCTTGGTGGGGTGCCTTATGGGACTCGAACCCACGATCTTCAGAACCACAATCTGACGTGTTAACCAACTACACAAAAGGCACCATAAAAGGATGCGCCCAAAGGGACTCGAACCCCCGGCCTACTGCTTAGAAGGCAGTTGCTCTATCCAGCTGAGCTATAGGCGCACGTTTTGAAATCCTTCGGGTTGCTGCGAGGGATATAATATCATATATATTCAGGCTTGTCAAGCATTTTTGAAAAACTTTTTTAGTTATTTTTATTTTTATAAAAAAACTAGTTTCGCTTTTGAACTTTTTTGAATACACTGAGTAAGAACTATTTTGATATAAAGGAGAGTGTATTATGCCCAAAGGAACTTTACGTATACAAACTTTTGCTTCTCGATATTCAGCACCTATACCACATGCCACCGTAGTTATTACAGCTGGAGATTTTTTTCAGCAGGTGGTTACTGATAGCGAGGGCAACGCACCCATTATAGAAATTGATGCCCCGGATGTGCAATATTCGCTAGATCAAAACAACGAATCTATTTTACCATATGCAACTTGTATTATATCTGCATTTAAAGATGGTTATCGCACAGTGACAATACAACAAGTGCAAATTTTTGCATGCCAAGTAACACTTGCACCACTACAAATGGTTATAGCAACAGATGATATTTTACCAATTTTAGAAACACCAATTGTTATACCAGTGCATGGTTTATTTTCAGGCGATAGTGGCAGTGCGCCAGCACCTGTAGATTATGGGCTTGACACACGTGTGCTAGCAAATGTGATTATACCAACTAATGTTATAGTTCATCTTGGTCAACCATCAGCCTCAGCTAGAGATATAACTGTGTCTTTTAGAGATTACATTGCAAATGTAGCGTCTAGTGAGGTATACCCAACATGGCCTGAGCAAGCTTTGCGCGCAAATATACATTGCCAAATAAGCATAGTACTCAATAGGGTGTATACAGAGTGGTATCCTAGCAAAGGTTACGATTACACCATAACAAACTCCACAAGTTACGACCAATATTTTGTAGAGGGACGTACACCGTTTGAAATAATGGAAACATTAACCGATGACATTTTTAATACTTATATACGGCAAACGGGCACTGTTAACCCTTATTACTCTGAATATTGTGATGGTGTAAGCGTTTCGTGCTCAGGTTTAAAGCAATGGGGTACAGTAGACCTTGCTGACGAGGGCAAAAACGCACTAGAAATACTCAAATTTTACTATGGCGATGATATAGAGGTAGCACGTACAAACAACATACAGGCAATACCAGAGAGCTACCCAGGCACACCACTGCAAGAGGGCGACACAGGCGCAGAGGTGTACACATTACAGCGCCAGTTAAATCGTATTGCAAAAGATTATCCAGCATTTGGCACTCAAACAACAGATGGTATTTTTGGCGCATCTTTAAAAAGCTCGGTGCAAAAGTTTCAAAGCCAATTTAATTTAACAGCAGATGGCATTGTTGGCCGCCAAACTTGGTATAAAATAAGTTATATATATGTTTCAGTTAAAGATTTAGCCGAGCTAACAAGCGAGGGTGAAACGGAAAACGGTGGCGACCTTTCGCCAGGGGATTGGGGTGGCACAGTTTTACGTGTTGGCTCAAGTGGCACAGCGGTGGAGCAAGTGCAGTTTTGGCTAGATACAGTAGCACGATATTATAGCGATTTAACCGCACCTACTGTCGATGGTATTTTTGGCACTGGCACACAAAACGCTGTCATAGCTTTTCAAAATAAATTTGGGCTTGTGGCTGATGGCATTGTTGGTGAAAATACATGGAACAAACTTTATGAGGAGTATGAGGATATATTAAACGATAACGGCACTGCAAATGCATACCCAGGTACAGCTATACGTAACGGTGATAGTGGCGATGATGTAAAGCAAATTCAGTTTTGGTTGCGCATTGCAAAAACAAATTATTCAAGCCTTAGCAGTGTTAGCGTAGATGGTATTTTTGGAAATGGTACACAAAGCGCGGTTGAGGCGTTTCAGAGTTATTTTGGTTTGACAGCAGACGGCATTGTTGGTGCGCTAACTTGGGATAAACTATACAGTGTTTATGTGGATGTTACAAACGATTTGCTCTCACCAAACTCTCGCCCAGGTGATTTCCCAGGGACACTGCGTGAGGGCAGTACAGGCACAGCTGTAAGGGAGCTACAATATTATTTGTTTATTATGGCGGCATATGAGCCTAGCATACCAAGCCTAAGCATAGATGGCAATTTTGGCGCTGGTACAGAAAGCTCTGTTATAGCATTTCAACGTTTTGCAGGTTTAGTCGCAGATGGCATAGTTGGTACAGCAACATGGACAGCATTGTACGACGCGGCATCACGCTTGAGGTTATCAGGGCCAACACGTAGCATAATAAAGCTTGCATACCCAGGGCAAGAACTTAAAAAAGGCGATATAGGCGACAATGTTGAATATTTTGCAGTTTTGTTAAGGCGCATTGCGTTTTATTATGATAGTGTGTTTAAACCAAATAAGAGCATTTTCTTTGATGTGGATTTAGAAACCGCAACAAAATCGTTTCAAGAGCTTGTTAGCTTGGAGCAAACAGGCGTGGTTGATGAACTTACTTGGAATGCCGCTAATGATATAGGTTTAGCATTATTAGCAAATGCCGACCCAGCCGCAGAGGTTGCAGCAAGCGATGAGTATCCAGGTTTTGGTATAAGCAAAACAAGTGCTGGTGCAATGGTGCGTAAAGTGCAAGGCTGGATAAACGAATACGCAAAACTTTATTTTGGAGAAAGTTTTATAGAAGAAACAGGTGTTTACAGCGAAATTGAAGAAGCAATTATTGCTACTATTCAGTACTTAGCAGGTTTAAGTCCACATGGCGCAGTTGATAGGGAAACATGGAATGTACTGCGCATTAGGGCAAGGGGAGGTAACAATGGCTAAATTATTATTATACGATAACTACAACAACCGCATTTTAACTTATACTTTAAACGAAGACGATGCTATGCCTTATAGCTACGGCACAACTTTAAAAGTGAGAGAATTTAGAGGTTCGTCAGATAGCCCAACACTGTGGACTACTATTGCAACTATGGAAGCGTGGAATTTAACACGGCGCAGTTATGGTAGCGGTATTTCCGTAGGGTATGCTTTTAAACGCATTTGGGAGGGTGGCCACGGCACAAGTAGCCAGCACTATGCAGGCGTAGCATTTGATGTAGGGCAAACCCAAGGTAGTACAGCACGCACTGCAATTTATAATGCCGCTGTAAATAGTGGTGCATGGGGATACGTTGAGCCACAATCGCTAACGCCAACGTGGGTGCATTTTGATAGGCGTTTAGGGCCATATGCTTGTGGCGGTACAAGTGGCTACCCAACATTGCGCAGAGGTGCTAGAGGGGTATACACATTGGTGTTGCAAGATGCGCTTTCAGCGCTTGGATACCCTGTGGGTAACACATTGGATGGTATTTTTGGCTCAAAAACGGAAACCGCTTTGCGTGGATATCAAAGCAGAGTTGGTTTGAGCGTTGACGGTGTGTGTGGTTGTAATTCGTGGAAAAAAATTACATCAGCGGCACTAGATATAGGCAGGACAGCAACTGTTATTGATTAAAACGCAAATTGAATTTTTTGAAGCGAGCAAATTTTTATTACTTTGTAGCGTAATATTAATTTGCTAAAAATAATCACTGAATAAATTTAATATTAAAATAAAAAATACAATTATGCGCATTGCTGCAGATAATTGTATTTTTTTGTTTTATGATTTTAAAATCTGTTATATTTTAGCATCACTTATTAATTAAAGTGCGCATCTCGGCGGGTTTCATGTTAAAAACCTCGTTAAATGCTTTGTAAAAATGCACTTTACTACTATAACCAACTTGCTGTGATATTTTTTCGATTGATATGGTACGGTTTTTTAATAGTTTTAATGCTTTTTGCATTTTTAGCGAGCGTATATATTTGTGTATGCTAAGGCCTACAATTTCTTTAAAAGCAAATTGTAAGGTTTTTTTATCTATGCCAACAGTTTCGGCTAATTCAGATATTATAGGCGGTGATACATAGTGTTTTGATAATATTCTCAAAGCTTCAATTACGGCTGTACGGCTTTTTTTATTTATACGGCTTAGGTTTTCTTCTTGCGATTTGCTGTAGTTTAATAGTAATAAAAATGCCTCTATGGCTTTTGCTTTAAAGTAAGCGGGAAACAAAGTTTCGTCAATTTCGGTGTGGCGTATTTGCTGTAAAACAGTTGCAAGTTGTGGGATAGAGGTGTTTCGACTGTTTATACTACGTGCAAATTTATTCCAATCTTCTGCTGAGAGATGTATATCATTTTCTTTTAAAAAATCATCACAAACAAAAAGTGTAAGTGCTTGTACTCTGCTATTAGCAGGGTATTTTTTCACCCATGGTATACAAACGTTATTAACATAAAAAAACGTACCAAAATCCACACGTTCAAAATCCTTTTCATCTTTGACGCACTCCATGTCTATATCATAAATAAAAGTTATTTGTACACCAACAATGTCACTGGAGTTAAGCATAATATTGGTTTCGCTAAACTTTACATTAATATCAACAAAACTAGCTTTTGAGGCATCACCCCATACCAAAAAGTTACCGTCGCCTTTTTGTGGGTGCAGTTTAAGCGTTATGCCTCTTTGAGTTTTTTCTAAACTCCAACCATTTTTTATTAATTTGCTTATCATATCCTCATAACTATTATATACTTCCACGTTTGCACCTCTTTTTATAGTATCTTTTTATGTACTAATTTGTTTTTGCTTTTATGCTGTTTTTGCCTTTTAGTTATATAATCAAGTCATAAAAAGCTTTATTTAGTATCTATTATATCCTGTTTTGCGATTTGACACAAGTGATTTTAATATGTATATTAAATCTTGGTTAGTTGTGTCTAACTTTAGTAAAAGGAGGTATAGTTTTGAAAAATCAAGAAAAGTCAAAAAAACCACCAGTAATGCAGCGTGTATTTAAAATAGCGGATTTTAAAAGTAATATTTTAAATTTAGGTGTTTTATCATCAGTTGTGGGGTATTTGTGTGGCATAGTACCGTTTTTGTCGGTGTTTTGCATAGCGAAAGAGTTTTTAATGCCAGAAGAAATAGTTGCAAATACGCAAATAATTATGGTTTGGATAATAGTTGCAGGCTTGGGCATATTGGGTAACATGGTGTTTTCGTTTTTAGGAGGTTTTACTTGCCATTATGTAGCATTTAAACTTTTATTTGCTTTTAAAATGCGAGTGATGGAGCATTTAGGAAAGTTACCTATGCTATATTTTACAAAGCAAACAACAGGTGGCATACAAAAAACAATTGATGAATGTGCAGAGCGTGTTGAAAGTTTTATTGGGCATATGTTGCCAGATTTATTCGGCTCGGCTATAACTACTTTAGTGTTGTTTATAGGTGTTTTTATGTTAAGCCCTTGGCTTGGTGTTACTTTGCTTGTTACCATTATGGTTGCAATGGCTTTGCAAATATCAGTGTTTGGCAAAAAAACACAAGAAATTATGGCTCAAGTTTCGGAGGCTAACCAAAAAATGACAGGCGCTTTTTCAGAGTATGTAAAAGGCATGGCTGAGGTTAAGCTTTTTGGTATAAGTGGTAAAATGACAAAATCACTTAGAGATGCAATTGAAGAATATAAAATAAAGGAGTTAAAAGGGTATAAATCAGCAGCATTGCCAATGGGTATGTATAAAAGCGTAATTTTATCTATGCTTACGTTTATATTACCAGTTGGTGTTTTGCTAATTTCTGCAAACCCTACGCAAAGCACTTTGCTTGATGTTTTAATGGTGTTAATAATAGCGCCTGCAATTTATGACCCGTTAATGACATGCCTAAATTATGGTACACAAATGGTTATGTTAAATGTTGGGTTAGATGCAATTGAGGAAGTTTTTGAGCAAACACCTATAGAAACTTGCGACAAAGCAGTAAAGTTTACAAATTATGATGTTTGCTTTAAAAATGTGAGTTTTTCGTATCAAGAACAAGACGAAAATAAAACATTTGCAATTAAAAATATTAGTTTTACTGCAAAACAAGGTAAAATGACAGCTCTCGTGGGAGAATCTGGAGGTGGTAAATCTACTATTGGGCAATTGATATCACGTTTTTATGATGCTACTGAGGGCGAAATTACAATAGGTGGTGTAAATGTAAAGGATATGCAATATAGTGTGTTAATGGATAATATTGCGTATGTATTACAGGATACATATTTGTTTTCAGGCAGTGTGTATGAAAACATAACAATGAGCAGAAGTTATACAAAAGAACAAGTTGAAAATGCTGCAAAATTAGCGTGTTGCCATGATTTTATAATGGAGAATGAAAACGCATATGACACAAAACTTGGCGCTGGTGGTATTAGGCTTTCAGGTGGCGAAACACAGCGGCTTTCAATAGCGAGGGCGATTTTAAAAGATGCCCCTATTATAATTTTAGATGAGGCACTGGCTTACTCTGATGCTGAAAATGAAAATTTAATACAACAAGCTATTGCAAATTTAACAAAAGATAAAACAGTAATTATAATTGCACATCGTTTAAGAAGTATTATGAGCGCAGAGCAAATTTTGCTTTTGAACAAAGGAAAAATAAGCGAAACTGGCACGCACGAAGTTTTAATGCAAAGTGATAGCAAGTATAAAGAACTTTGGAATTTGCAACATGAGGTTGATGATTTTACTTTGTTTAAAACAGAGAAAGGAGCGCTAGTAATATGAGTGAAATTATTAGAAAATTTACCTGTGGTCAACCAAAACAAATGATAAAACCAGTTGTTTGGATGACACTTGAAAATTTATTTATGGTGTTTCCATCTATAGCGACTATATTTGCTATTAACTATATTGTAGATGGGTTTAACAATACAATAGCCTTTGATGAGATTTGGAGCATTTGCGCAGTGTTATTTGTGCTTTTTTTGTTGCAAGCGTTTGTTAGCGTTTGTACACATCTCAACACATTTTTACCAGCAACCATACACGTGGCTGAAAATAAAACCAGTTTTATAAATAAACTGCGTACTTTACCATTAGGATATTTTCAGGAAGAACGTTCAGGTAAATTAATAAATGCATTTACAGGTGATTTTTTGGCGGTTCAGCAAAGTATGGTGGCACTGTTTACTGGCATATTCAGCGTAATTTTAAGTTGCGTAACAACAGGCGTATTCTTTTTTGTGTACAACCCAATAATGGCCATTAGCTTTTATGTTTCAGTAGTAGTTGCTGTTTTTATGGTAGTGTTTTCAAATAAAACCTTAGGTAAAATGACAAAGCAAACTATGGAGAGTAAAGATAATGCGGCTACGTATTTAAATGAATATTTACATGGCATGAAAGTATTAAAATCTTACAACCAAACAGGCAAAGGTTTTGAAAAGCTAAAAATAGCCTATGATGATGTTGTAAAAGCAAATTTAAAAGGTGAAGTTTTTGGTGGCACGCTAATAAATTTAGCGGCATCAATTGCAAATTTAGCCTTACCGATAATGTGTTTTGTTGGCGCGTATTTAATTTTAGGTGGTACGCTTGGTATAGCTGAATATTTAAGCATAATAATAATAGGTACAAAAATTTTAATGCCTATTATAACATGGATTAGATACATGATGATAATACGTATACATTATGTATCGGCAACACGTATTGACGAAGTTTTTTTGGAAAAACCATTGACAGGACATAAAAGCGTAGATATAAACAACGATATTAAATTTAACGATGTGTGCTTTGCGTACAATGATAAAGAAAAAACAAATGTGCTTAACAAAGTTGATTTTACAATAAAAAAGGGTGAGTTTACAGCAATTGTGGGGCCGTCTGGCAGTGGTAAATCAACAATATTACGTTTAATTGCACGTTTTTGGGATGTTACAAGTGGAAGTATAACCTGTGGCAAAACTGCTTTAAGTGATACAAATGCAGAGGACTGGCAAAAAAATATATCTATGGTTTTGCAAGATGTTTATTTGTTTCATGAAACAGTGCGCGAAAACATACTTTTTGGCAATGTAAATGTAACAGAGGAACAAATGATTAGCGCGGCAAAAAGGGCGCAGTGCCATGATTTTATAATGCAACTGCCACAGGGTTACGATACAGTTATAGGCGAGGGTGGTTGTACTTTATCAGGTGGCGAAAAACAACGTATTTCGATAGCACGTGGCATAATAAAAAATGCACCAGTTTTGTTGCTGGATGAACCAACCTCAAGCCTAGATGCAAAAAATGAAGTGTTAGTGCAACGTGCACTGGTGGAGCTTGTGAAAAGTAAAACTGTTGTTATGGTAGCACACAGGCTAAAAACCATACAAAATGCTGATAAAATTTTAGTAATAGATAAAGGGCAAATTGCTCAGAGCGGAACACACGCAGAATTATTAGCTAAAAACGGAGTTTACGCAAAATTATGGAATATGCAAAGCGGAGCATTTAATTTTAAGTTTTAAACGCT
>CAYJJL010000052.1:0-10956 GCA_964370455.1 uncultured Faecalibacterium sp. | reverse complement strand
AGCATGATACTATTACCTTGTTTTGCTGTAAGTTTTGTTAAAGCATTAAAAACTAAATTAATAACTTTATTATCTTAAACGGAGGCTTTTATTTTTGATAGATAAAATTAAACAAAGCAAACTATATAACATCGCACTGCAATTTATAAAATTTGGCATGGTGGGTGTTGTCAACACCTCTATATCACTTGCAATTTATTATATAGTTATATACTTTAATTCTGATTTATATCTTGTAGGTAGTATCTTCGGCTTTTTAGTAAGCACCCTAAACGCATATATATTAAACAGTAAATTTGTTTTTAAAAGCAAAGAAAACAAAGGTAAAAGCACCTTGATACGCACTTATATAGCATATATATTTGGTCTACTGCTACAAACATTTTTGTTATATTTATTTGTTGATATTTTATTAATTGGTAAAAATCTTGCACCTATAATCTGCCTTTTTATTACCACACCCACCAACTATTTAACCAACAAATTATGGGTTTATTCCAAATAATAAAGCTCAACTCAAACTTAAACGATTTCTGCCAAACTAACAGTTGAATTTTCACACAAGCTATGATACAATTGACATAACAGATACGTTATCACAACTTGGAGGTAAATATATATGAGATTAGTTACCAGATCCGACTTTGACGGCCTAGCATGTGCCGCACTATTAAAAAAAGCTGGTATTATTGACCACTGGACTTTTGCGCATCCAAAAGATTTACAAGACGGCCTAGTTGAAATTACTGAAAACGATTGCCTTGCCAATGTGCCTTACGTTGAAGGCTGTGGACTTTGGTTTGACCATCACTCCAGCGAACACGAAAGAAACGCACTAGAAGGCAAATATAAAGGCGAAAGCCGCCTTGCGCCATCTTGCGCAAGAATTATATACGAATACTATGGCGCTGAAAAAACTTTCCCAGATTTAGACGCAATGATGTGGGCTGTTGATAAAGTTGACTCCGCTGATTTAACTATTGAAGAAATTACAAACCCACCTGCATGGATACTAATGGGCTTTTTAATGGACCCACGCACAGGCCTTGGCAGATGGCGTAACTTTACTATATCTAACTACGCTTTGATGGAAAAGCTAATTGACTGTTGCCTAACCATGAAAATCGAAGATATGATGGAAATGCCTGACGTTAAAGAACGTGTTGAAATTTACTGGGAACAAAACGAAAAATTCATTGAAATGGTAAAAGCACATACTCGTGTTGAGGGTGATGTTATCATTAGCGATTTACGTGGTGTTGACCCTATTTACTCAGGCAACCGCTTTATGGTTTATGGCCTATACCCTGAACAAAACATTTCCGCTTGGATTGTTAGTGGCCGTGGTGGCAAAGGCTGTAGCTGTGCTGTTGGTTACTCCGTTGTTAACCGCACATCAAATGTTGATGTTGGTAGCCTAATGCTAAAATATGGCGGTGGTGGCCACAAAGCAGTTGGTACTTGCCAATTTGATGATGATGTCATGGCAGAAAAAGTGCCAAGCTTATTAAAAGAGCTTGTTGAATTTAAATAATTTAATAAAAACAAATTAACATAAAAATAGGCATTGCAAGTTTTTACTTTGCAATGCCTATTTTGTTTATTATTGATTTATTAAATTAAGTTTATGCAAACCCAAAATTACCCTTTAACCTCTGCAACTACCTCCTGAACAGTTTTCTTTGCATCGCCAAATAACATACGAGTGTTATCTTTATAAAATAGTGGGTTTTCTATACCAGCAAAACCAGCATTCATCGAGCGTTTTAGCACTATAACTGTGCGTGCGTAATCAACATTTATGATAGGCATACCATAAATTGGTGATGATTCATCTTCGCGCGCGGCTGGGTTAACTATATCGTTAGCGCCTATGATAACGCATATATCTACGCTTTCGATAGTAGGGTTAACGTCGTCCATCTCTTTTAGTTGTTCATATGGCACGTTAGCCTCAGCAAGCAAAACGTTCATGTGGCCAGGCATACGCCCTGCAACTGGATGTATAGCAAAATTAACTTCACAGCCGTTTTCTTCAAGTTGGGCTGCTAGCTCTTGTACTGCGTGCTGTGCTTGTGCAACAGCCATGCCGTAACCAGGCACAATTAAAACAGAGGTTGCTGCCTCAAGCATAAGGTAAGTATCCTCCGTGTTAACTGGTTTAACCTCGCCTTGTTGTTCTGTACCGCCTTTTTTAGTGCTGCCGCTACCAAAACCAGAGAATAAAACATTTTTAAGGCTACGATTCATAGCACGGCACATGATATTTGTTAAAATAATACCGCTAGAGCCAACTAAAGCACCTGTTACTATAAGTATCGTATTTGAAATAGCAAAACCTGCCGCACAAGCTGCAACACCGCTAAAGGCATTTAGCAAGGATATAACAACAGGCATATCGCCACCGCCAATTGGTATAACAAAAATTATACCAGCAATTAACGAAAACCCAACAATAATAAGGAACAATAAATAGCCACTTATAAAGCTGCCGTACGCTGCGCTAAATAAAACGCCAGCAGCTAAAAAGCCAAGCACTAAAATAACATTTACAATTTGTTGGCCTGTGTAAGTTATAGGTTTGCTTGTCATTTTACCAGAGAGCTTTGCCCACGCTATGAGCGAACCTGTAAACGTAATACCACCTATAAATATGGTAGCAACTATAATTCCAAGTTGTGCAGCATTTGTTTCGTATACAGTGTTTTCAGAAACATACTTTTGATATTCGGCATATGCAACAAGCAAACTTGCTATACCACCAAAACCATTAAAGAGTGCTATCATTTCAGGCATTGAGGTCATTTCAACTTTTTTAGCTGCTATAACACCAACAAGGCTACCTGCCACCATGGCTACGATTATCCATGTAAACTGTAAATCAAGCTCAGATATAACAGCTGTTACAACAGCCAAAAACATACCAACAGCCGAAATCATATTGCCTTTTGGCGCTGTTTGGGCATTGCCAAGCTTTTTTAAGCCGAGTATAAATAAAATTGCAGAAACTATGTAAAGCATATTGCTTATTGATACTAAATCTATTAATGGCGCCATATTATTTATCCTCCTTGTCTTTTTTCTTTTCGACAAACATGGATAGCATACGGTTTGTTACCACGTAACCGCCAACCACGTTGACAGTCGCAAAGAAAACCGCAAATGCACCAAGTACAATGCGCAAGGTGGAATCTGCTGTAAATGTACCAGCAAGGCTTAAAATAGCACCAACAATTGTTATGCCACTAATAGCGTTTGAGCCAGACATTAAAGGTGTGTGTAACTGAGATGGAACTTTTGAGATAAGCTCAAAACCTAAGAACGAAGCCAAAACAAGGATAAACACGAGCAAAATAATTTCAGCCATTAGTTAGCTCCTTTCTTGCCATAAAATTCAATCATGCGTTCGTTAACAATTTTGCCACCGTAAGTTATTACGCAAGCTTTTGGAATTTCATCAGTACAAAAATCAAAAACTTTTGTTTCCTTATTGTAAAAATGTGTTAGCAAGTTATATAAGTTATTTGCATACATAGCGCTAGAATCCACTGGCACTAAACCTGCAAGGTTATCTATACCAACAACATTTACACCGTGTACTTTAACAATTTCATCAACCACAGTGCCTTCAACGTTGCCACCTGTGCCTGCTGCAAGGTCAACTATAACGGAATCTGGTTTCATTTTTGCTATCATGCTATCTGTAATTATAATAGGTGCTTTTTTACCAAAAAGCTTTGCTGTCGTAATTACTAAATCCGCATTAGCGCAAGATTTTTCCATAGCTTCTTGCTGTTTTGCTAGTTGCTCAATAGTTAGCTACTTAGCGTAGCAATCCTTTGGTTTCGACATTTCACAAATGTCAACTTTAACAAACATTTCACCTAATGATTGCACTTGTTCCTCAACAACTGGGCGTGTATCAAACGCCTCAACTTTTGCGCCAAGGCGTTTTGCAGTTGCAATTGCTTGCAAACCAGCAACACCAACACCAATAATAAATACTTTAGCTGGTGCAATTGTGCCAGATGGTGTCATCATCATGGGGAAAATCTTATTCATCAAATTTGCACCTTGCATAACTGCAACATAACCTGCAAGAGATGCTTGTGAGCTTAAAGCATCCATTTTTTGTGCAATTGTACTACGAGGTATCATCTCCATGCTAATTGCATCAACTTGGTTTTCAACAAGTGCGTCTATATAATCCTTATTGTTGTATGGGTCCATATGACTAATGCTCATTGCACCCTTTTTTAAAAGAGGTAATTCGTCTTTTTGCAGTGGGTTAAATAAAAACAAAATGTCACAATTAGCAAGTACTTCTTGCCTTGTTGCCATTTTAACGCCAACTGCCTCATATTCGCTATCCGCAAATAGATTTGTCATGCCTTTTTCAGCCAAGATTTCCACGCCTTCTATCGCTAAAAACTTTTTAGCAATAACTGGGATAATTGAAATACGTGGCTCGTTTGTTTCCCGTATTGTACCAATAACCATGTTAACCCTTCGTGCCCATACATTTTACATTTAAAATAAAACACATAAAAACAGTATTTTATGTGTTTATAAAGAAAACATGCAAAGTATGTAAGCACTTTCCCTTTCTTTTTTTATAATAAACGCATTTAATAAAATAAGCCTTTAACCTATTTTTTTAACCTATGCTCAAACTAAAATATATTATATTAACATATTTTAGTTTATTGCAACATTATTTGAAGTATACTAAACTTATATATTAATGTCAACGATTTTATACCATATGTAACATAAAACTCCACATATATTCGCTTAATTTTGTTTATTAGCCATTGCTAACTTATTTACTTTAGCATGTTAAAATCAGATTTTTTTAATATAAATATTGTTTCCTCGCTTTCCTACTATGTTAAATATATAACAAAAAAATTTTTAATTTAATTAACAAAACATCTATTGTAAATATTGCGATATCATTCAAACTCACCTATACAGCATAAAACTGCTTTTCCAGCTAAATATTCTTGCACTATCTTTTTTAGTTCATAGCTATATTTTGCCATAAAAATACCGACCTCCAATTGTTAGATTTTTAGGTCTAACTTTTGGGGGTCGGTACAATTTACATATCTCTTTTTTTAAACTAACCTGCTATAAAACAAAGCATTGTAAAACTTGCTGCGCAAGTTAAAATTAAAGGTTTTATAATTTTGTGCTTATTAATTGTATTAATAATTGCAAGGCATACTGCAAACGCTAACATTAAAACTGCCCATGTTGAAAGCAAACGTAAATCTGTTATACCATAGATATAAATGTAAAGTGCAAGTTTTGAAAAAGCTGTTGCAGCAAATAATAAAGATTGCACGAGCAAAACTAGCGAAGTTATTTTTAAAAACAAACTTTCACGCAAAATTGTTTTGCTAGTTTTTGCCACTAATGTTAAAAGCACTAAATTTAAAGCCATTATTTGGCAAAGCTCAAAAAAACCTTGGCGCGCGTACTCAGCATAGGTAAAGATAGTTGGTAACTCACCCATAAATGCGCTAAAGAAATACTCTCCTTGTACTACAAAATAAACAGTATATAACATTACAAACAATGTTAATATAAAACCTAACAACTTAACAGGCACAAGACGTAATTTTTCTAAACTTAGTGCTATTGCGTCACCTTGCGCTAGTTTTTGTTTTGATAATAACGCACTGCTAAAAAGGCTAAATAAATAACAACTAACTGGTATAGAAAGCATGAACCTAAATATAAATTCTCCAAAATAATCTGGTAATAAACCAAAGCTAATTTGCACTTCAAACGCATCAATAAAATTAGCAAAATTTTCATCACTAGCGCCTAGTAAGCTTATAGCTACACTAAAAAATACAAAAGCAACTACACATGCAACAAAAGCCACAAACACACTTTTAATGTTTGTTTTTTGCACCTTTTTTTGTTTGGCATTTTCGGTAATTCCTTTAAATGTAAAAACAGGTAACGCCAAAAAACGACAAAACGGAAAAGCAAACATAGCGTTTAAAGTATCCAATATAAAAAAGCCTGAGCTACCCTCGCGATACAATAAGCCTGCACGGCAAACTACCCAGTATGCTGCCACCGCATGTGTAGCAAGCATACCATACATTAACACTAAACCGTCAGAATTATTCCACTGCATAAAACTTGCATTTGTTTCGTACCATATTTCGCCGAGCATACTTGCAAATGTTAGCAAAACACCACATACTAGCCAAAAATTTGCTTCTCTGCTAGCTTTTGGAAAAGGCACTTCCTCGCTATTTTTACCCTTACGCTTATAATTTTTAAATAAAAATTCACCATAGGTAAAAAACGCAGCTACAAATAATAACCTACAAATAGCCAAAACAATAGGATAATCCCAAAAGCTATAAGGAACAAATATATACAAATTAATATAGCTAAACCCTAGCAAAAAACCACCTAAAATACTTATGTTTTGTACTTTTTTATTAGATGTTGCTGGGCATAATGGTGCGCCATTTGTATACGAACTACCAGATTGTGTATTTTGTGTTGTTTGTGTGCCTGTGCCATAATTATACTGTGGTGGCACAGTTTGAGCACAATTTTGTGCGCCTGTATTACTGGAATAATATTCGCTATTTTGCGTTTGCTCTGCATTAATGTTATTTGTGTTATTTTGCAATTGTTGATGTATATTTGTACTATTTTTTAAATTTTGTTCATCTACTCCGTAAAAATAATCCGCTGCCATGGTTATACCTCCTTATCTGGTTGATACTCTAATAAATCGCCTGGTTGGCACTCCAACACACGGCAAAGCGCCTCCAGTGTTGAAAACCGCACAGCTTTTGCTTTTTGATTTTTTAAAATCGAAAGGTTTGCTGGGGTTAAATCTATTTTTTCTGCTAGTTCACCTGCGCCAATTTTGCGCCGTGCCATCATAACATCTAAATTTATAACAATAGGCATACCGCACCTCACACTGTAAAATCAAGCTCATCTTTCATAGATATAGCTTCTTCAATAATATTTTTAACTACGTGTACAATTAATGCCATAAAACCAGCCGCCAACGACACAACTATTAAACTAGTCCAAACTGATGCACTAACTAAACATATAATTGCTGCAAACACACAGCACCAACTGACTACACGCAAATGATAAACATTAACTTCCTCAAAGACACGGCCTTTTTCTATATTGCGCAAAAGTTTATATAAATGATTAAGCAAAATATACCCCGGTATGCTACATAAATATAGGCAAGCCATCAAGGTTATTCCGCCTTGTAAACCTCGGTTTTCAGCCAATAATTCTTCAACTATAAAATTAACTACAAAATATCCAAAAACATCTAAAACTACAAGTGCAATAACAAAACCAACTGTTACCCAGCGACTAATAGCCACGCTTTTTTCCTTAGACCAAAAACCATGTTTCATAAAAAACCTCTTTCTCGTTTTAAAGACAAACTAGTTTATTTTTAGGGCTTCCCCTGTGGATAATATAACACTACAAATATTGTTTGTCAAGTGTTTTTTATCGTTTTTCGATATATTTTATTTGTAATTCAATATTGATATATCCTTATGTTAGATTTAAAGCTTATAGATTTTTCGCATTTTTTCTTCGTTTCGCTCTAAACAATTGCGAAAAATCCATACCTTTAGATACAACAAATTAATAACAGTTCGCTAATTTTAATATATTATCGCGCTTTTTATTAACACGCACAGTTTTTTATTATTTTTGCTGTAGTAACTTTGAGCCTAAGCTCAAAGCGCCACTGCGGTGTCAGCATCGCAAAAACAATAAAAAACTTACCTAGGTATGATTTTTCTGCGAATTTTTCTTCGCTTCGCTCTAAAAATTGCGAAAAATCTATACAATATAACAAAAAAAAACGCTTTGCTAAGTTGCAAAGCGTTTTTTTTGTGACTAATATTTTAACCATCTAAATATTCTTTTAATCTTTTTGAACGACTTGGGTGGCGCAATTTCCTCAAAGCTTTTGCCTCAATTTGTCGCACTCTTTCACGTGTTACCCTAAAAACACGCCCAACTTCCTCCAGTGTATGCGCACTGCCACCATCAAGCCCAAAGCGCAGTTCAATAACTTTTGCCTCACGTGGTGTTAAACTTCCAAGCACAAAATCAAGCTCTTTTCGCAGCAATGCTCTGCTTGCCTCGTCCAGTGGTACTTGTGCATCTTCATCACGTATAAAATCTTGCAAGTGGCTGTCATCTTCCTCGCCAATTGGTAGCTCTAGGCTAATTGGTGTCATTGCTAGTCGCAACATTTCACCTACTCTTTGAGGGTCTATATCCAGCGTGTTTGCAATTTCTTGCACAGTTGCCTCCCTACCATTTTGATGCAAAAACTCATTGCCTGCTTTTTTTACACGGTTTAACTCCTCCGTTAAATGTACAGGTAGGCGTATAGTTCGCCCATGGTCAGCAATTGCCCTTGTTATTGCTTGGCGTATCCACCATGTTGTATAGGTTGAAAATTTATATCCAAGGCTAGTATCAAACTTATCTACTGAACGTATCAAACCGAGGTTACCCTCTTGTATTAAATCTAAAAACGACATACCTCTGCCAGAATACCGCTTTGCTATGGAAACAACCAAACGCAAATTAGCCTCTAACAAACGCTTTTTTGCCGTTTCGTCACCGCTTTGTGCGGCTATTGCAAGGGCGTTTTCTTCATCCGCTTTTAAAAGTGGCACTCTGCCAATTTCTTTTAAATACGCTTTTAAAGGGTCTTGCACAGATAAGCGTTCAACTTCTTTTTCAAAAAGTTGTTCTTGTTTTTCGCTTATGCCTATTTCGTCAATGGCAAAACCTGCTTGCTCTAAAGCAGTATAAAGCACTTCAAGCTCCTCCACCGAAAACGACCATTTTTCCATAGCTTGGGCTATATCATCAGCGTTCAATGTGTTGGCTTTTAGTTTTTCGAGTATCTCTTTTAATGCTATTTGTTGTGCGTTTTGTATTTTTTGTTCCATTGCTATCCCCTTTTGGCGGTAAACAAGCAATTTTATTAAACATTTACACGATACTTTTATTCAGTAGGTTTTGCTATTTTTTTATCTCGTAATGTTTGCAAATAATTTGCGTGCTCTTCCGCAGACATTTTTGGCGCAATAGCACTTTTAGGTGTGCTGTGCGCAATGCGTTCTAAATACATTTTAACGTCTTGTTCTGTGGGATTAACCTCGCTATAATATGCCACTAAACGGCTAAGTTCGGTTCTGGTTTTATCACTAACGGAGCTTAACAAAGTTGCAAAACTCCATGCTGTATTTTCGTTATAATAGCGTTTTAACACCTCTAAAACTTCTTTAATATCTGGCATAACTACGCTATCAACATCAAGGTTTTTTAAAGCCATTGGCAAATAAACAGGGTTTTTAATAAGCGCTACTACTAATAGTTGTTCTGCCACTGCAACACCCAGTGCCTTTTGCCCACCTGCCGCAAACGGCACGTTAACATCTTTTACAGCAGCATTGCTTAGCAAATCCTTTTGCGCTTGCATTCTACGTTTATAATCTCCACGGCGCATAGTATCTTCAAGTTGTGCGATAATTGCCGTTTTAGATACACCTGTTTCTTCCTCAAGCGCACCAGCGTATACTTCTCGCTCTGTTTGGCTACGCTGCTGAGATAATAACAAAGTGGCTTCTTTCAAAAATTCGATTTTTTCGTTATCCTTAGCAATATCATATTTTTGGCGAATTTTACCTAGTTTAAACTCATATGCATTGCCTGTGCCATTTAAAAGCTGTTTAAAACGTTCTGGTCCATATTTTTTAATATATTCGTCTGGGTCCTTAACATCTGGCACTTCTAAAACACTAATTTTTGTGGGGCTATTTTTAAATAATTCCAAAGAACGCATAGAGGCTTTTTGCCCTGCCTCGTCAGAATCATAACACAGCACAACTTCCTCAGCGTAATCGCTCAACAGCTTAACTTGCTCGGCTGTGAGCGCTGTGCCACAAGCGCAAACGGCTGTTTCTATACCAGCTTGATACATGGCTATAACGTCCATATATCCCTCACACAGCACATATTTTGTATCTGTACTTTTTTTGGCTATTTGCAAACCAAAAACTGTTTTTGATTTTTTATAAACCAAAGTTTCAGGGCTATTTATGTATTTTGGTTTTGAATCATCTAGCACACGCCCACCAAAGGCTATAATGTTGCCACGCAAATCAAAAATAGGTGTCATAACTCTATTACGAAAAACGTTATAGATGTTACCTTTTTCACCACGTTTAATTAATCCGCTTTCTAAAAGCTCAAGGTCTGTAAAACCTTTATCACGCAAGTGCATATATGTTGAGCGGGAATTATTTGGCGCATAACCTAAACCAAAACGCACTATTGTTTTATCGTCAAGGCCTCTGCGCCTCCAATATGCACGTGCTGTTTTACCTTCATCAGTAGTTGAGTTTAAACACGCATGGTAAAACCTCGCGGCCTCTTTGTTTATTGCCAAAATTCGGCTACGTAGTTTGCCAACTTTATCCTCTTCATCTGGTTCTGCCATGCCTGCGCGTGAAGCAAGCATTTTTACAGCTTCGACATAATCTAAATTATTTATTTTTTTTATAAAGCTTATTACATCGCCACCCTCACCACAACCAAAGCAATAAAAACTTTGCGTATCTGGGTATAAATAAAACGATGGGCTACGCTCACTATGAAAAGGGCAAAGCCCTGAATGTAAACGCCCTTTGCGCTTTAGTTGCACATAGCCACCTATAACATCGCTTATTTCGTTGCGGCGCACAACTTCTTCAATATATTCGTGCGGTATCATCGTTTCACTTCCCTTTTAAAAATATTTCCACTTTTTACTTTAATTATAGCACGTGCCAGCGTTTTGGCACAAAATACTCTTGATATTTTTTAATTGCAAATTCATCACTCATGCCACTTATATAATCAACA
>CAYJJL010000051.1:9416-11041 GCA_964370455.1 uncultured Faecalibacterium sp. | reverse complement strand
AAACAAGGCAAAAAGTAATAAAAATTGATTGTTAATAATATATTTTACTTGCAAATTGGTTAATAGTTATTTATAATTGAGTTAATTTATTTGTACGGCTTATTTAACACGTTTAAACTGAAATTTAAAGGAGCACATTTTATGAAAAAATTTATGGGTAAAAACTTTTTACTTAATAGCTCAACTGCAAAACGCCTATACCATGATTTTGCTGAAAACATGCCAATTTGTGATTACCACTGCCATATTTCACCTAAGGAAATTTTTGAGGACAAGCGCTTTGAAAATATCACACAGCTTTGGCTTGGTGGCAAAACACCAGAGGGTGGCTATGCAGGCGACCATTACAAATGGCGTGTTATACGCTCAAATGGCGTAGCGGAAGATAAAATTACAGGCGATGCACCAGACCGTGAGCGTTTTCAAAGTTTTGCAGAGGCACTACCTATGGCAATAGGCAACCCCATGTATCACTGGGCGCATTACGAGCTAAAAACATATTTTGGTTACGATGGCATTTTAAACGGCGAAACAGCTGAAAAGGTATGGAACCTTTGTAACGATAAACTTAAAAATGATGTTAATCTTTCAGCACGTGGGTTAATACGTCAATCTAATGTTGCATTTATCGGCACAACGGATGACCCAATCGACAGCCTAGAATGGCATGAAAAAATAGCAAATGATGCAACAGTTGATTTTATTGTTGCACCGTCGTTCCGCCCTGATAAAGCTATAAATATACATAAGGCTGGTTATTTGGAGTATATGGCGCAACTTGCAAAATGTGTTGGTAAAACTAGTTTTGCAACAGTTGATGAAATATTAGTAGCACTGGGCGAGCGTGTAGAGTTTTTTGCAAAACACAATTGCCGTGCAAGTGACCACGGGCTTGACTACGTGCCTTATCGTGCATATACTATACAAAAAGCAAATGAAGTTTACCAAAAAGCCCTAAAAGGCGAGGCAATAACAAAGGAAGAAACTGAGCAATACCAAACTTGCTTGCTTGTTTACCTAGGCAAGGCATACCATAAACATGGCATGGCTATGCAGTTGCATTACTCTTGCTTGCGTAACAATAACGCTAAAAAGTTTAAAACGCTTGGTGCTGATACTGGATACGATGCAATTGATAGCACATCTTGCGGGGGTATGATGGCACAATTATTATTTATAGCTTAATTCCATCTGATAACGAGCAAATTGGCACACTTATTGGTTGTTTCCAAAGTGATGAAATACCAGGCAAAATCCAACATGGTTCTGCATGGTGGTTCTGCGACCAAAAAGTTGGTATGCAAGACCAAATGATTTCGCTTGCAAACTTAGGGTTACTTGGCAATTTTATAGGTATGCTAACAGATAGCCGTAGCTTTTTATCTTACACACGCCATGCGTATTTCCGCCGTATTTTGTGTAACTTAATAGGCCAGTGGGTGGAAGATGGCGAATATCCAAATGATGAAAAAGCGCTAGAAAAAATTATAAAAGGCATTTGCTACGATAACGCAAAACGCTATTTTGGGTATTGATTATTATTAAATAAAATTAGCTAAAAAACATGATGTTTTTTGCATAGATATGTCGATTTTTGCTGATTATTTTATGCAAGATTACTATTG
>CAYJJL010000051.1:860-9406 GCA_964370455.1 uncultured Faecalibacterium sp. | reverse complement strand
TGATGAAAAAGCGCTAGAAAAAATTATAAAAGGCATTTGCTACGATAACGCAAAGCGATATTTTGGTTATTAATAACTTGTTAAAAAATATTAGCTGAAAAGCAAGTGTTTTTGCATAGATATGTTAGTTTTATTTGCGTATTTTATGCAAGATTACTATTGTTTATTTATTGATAAAAGGTTATAATCAAGATATAGGATAAGTTGGGTAAATTTACACCTGCAAATTTTAAATGTTAATCCGAACATTTACTAAAAACTTGTAGATACCCACTTAAAAGGGAAAATTTATGTACCAACCACCAAAAACACCTTTAGTTAATAAGGATGAAAAAAACTTGCTTTCAAATATCAAGTATTTCGCACTTGATATGGATGGTACTATTTACCTCGGCGAAAAATGGATAGACGGCGCAAAAGAATTTTTGCACCGTGTACAGGAAAGTGGACGTAAGTTTTGTTTTATGACAAATAACTCGTCCAAAAGCGCCAGTGACTATGTAGAAAAACAGCAAAAAATGGCGCTTGATATTTCGCAAGAGCAAATTGTACCATCAGGGCAAGCAACAATAGCATATTTAGAGCGTGAATATGCAAATAAAAGGGTATACTTGTTAGGCAACCCTTTGCTTGGCAAGGAGTTTATGCACAGAGGCATAAAAATTGTAGGTAGCAACCCTGATGTTGTTGTTTCGGCATTTGATACTAGTTTTGATTATGATAAAATGCGTAAGTTTTGCGATTTTGTGCGTGATGGTGTGCCTTATATAGCAACACACCCTGATTATAATTGCCCTACGGAAACAGGCTATATGCCAGATATAGGATGTATACATAGTTTTGTGCATGCTTCAACAGGGCGTATGCCTGATAATATTATTGGCAAACCTAACAGCGAAATTATATCGTACACGCTAGCGCGCATGGGAGCTAAAAAATCAAATACTGCGGTTGTTGGCGATAGGCTTTATACAGATGTTAAAGCAGGTGTGCAAAATGGGTTGCTTGGTATTTTTGTTTTAAGTGGCGAAGCACAGCTAAAAGATATTCCAACGGCAGGTGTTATACCCAATTTAGTATTTGATTCGCTAAAAGAGATAACACCATTATTATAATCTATTTTTGATTACTATTATAACTAATGGTGAAAAGTAAAATTTATTTTGCTTTTCACCATAGGTTTTTTATTTACAAATTAAAACAAAAGGAAGATACATGAATATTCTTGGTATAGAGTCCACCTGTGACGAAACCGCCGCCTCAATTGTAGCAGACGGTCGTTTTTTATGTTCAAATATAATAGCAACAAGTGTTGAGGAGCAAGCCTTGTATGGTGGTGTTGTGCCAGAAATTGCAAGCCGCCGCCATTGCGAAAGTATTAGCGCAGTGGTAGAAAAAGCTTTAAAGGATGCAAATATGACCCCAGCGGATTTAGACGGCATTGCCGTTAGTTTTGCACCAGGGCTTATTGGTGCTGTGCTTGTTGGAGTTAGCTTTGCAAAAAGTTTAGCATATAGCGCACAAAAGCCTATTATCCCTGTGCATCATTTGAGAGGGCATATAGCAGCATTATATTTAACATACCCAGAGCTTAAACCACCATTTTTATGCCTTGTTGCCTCTGGTGGGCACAGCCATATTGTGCGTGTTACAGATTACACAAAGTTTGAGGTTTTAGGCCGCACTGTGGATGATGCCGCAGGCGAGGCATTTGATAAAGTTGCACGCACGCTAGGGCTTGGCTACCCAGGTGGCCCAAGTGTTGCCGCCGCTGCAAAAAAAGGAGATGCAACAAGTTATAAATTGCCAACACCAAAAGTGGAGGGGCGATATAACGTTAGTTTTTCTGGCCTTAAAACAGCTGTTTTAAACGAGGTTAATAAAGCGCAAATGAAAGGCGAGGAGATAAATATTTACGACCTTGCCGCCGCTTTTGAAGAACGTATTGCAGGCATTTTGGCGGAAAAACTATTGCTTGCTGCAGCTGACCTTAAAGCAAAAGATATTTGCCTTGCTGGTGGTGTTGCGGCAAATACACGCTTGCGAGAGCTTTTGCAAGTAGGCGCACAAAAACAAGGCGCAAAGCTATACTTGCCAGAGCTAAAATTTTGTGGTGATAATGCGGCAATGATAGCCTCGCAAGGTTATTATGAGTTTTTAGCAGGGAATATAGGCGGTTTAGATTTAAACGGCTACCCAACTATGGCTATGGATTACGATAAAATTTAAAAATAGCAAACGCAGATAAAAAAGCCTATGAACTATTAAAAAATGATATAGAAATTATGCAAAAAGCATTTGTATAAACAATAAACCGCCTGAAAAATCAGGCGGTTTATTTTTATGTAATACTTTTTTGTATAAGTGTGATTTAATAAATGATTTACCGCTTTTTATTAGTAAAATAAATAATTATTGATGCACCAATTAAAATTGCGCCAATTAAAAACCAAATTGTACTGCTCATATGTTTTCCTCGTATATATTTTTTGCAATTGCAATAATTTCTCTCTCGCCAATTATCTCGCAAGGGTAGGGGTGCGTTTTTGCTGCTTTTTCAAAAAGTACTAATGCTTTTTGAGCAGCTTTTTCATCTTTTAAATATAATAACGCATATAAATATTTAACCCTAGCCGCTGAGGGGTTTGTACTCATGCTATCTAGGTATTTTTTAAGCTCGGATGTGTATATTTCTTCAACTTCTGCCTTTTGGCCACTACGCATTAAAACAGCAGTTAAACGCTCGAAATCTAGCACGATTTTATGTTGCAAAACAATAGGGTAACTGCTGTTTAAAAGCTCGTTTGCTATTTTTTCCGCTTTTGCAAAATCCATTTCGTCAATTGCTAAGTTGCAATTAAAAACAGCAACGCTCGCTATTAATGGGTTTTTTAAATCTGCATTCGGTGGCAAAGTAAATAAATCTTTTGGCATATCTTTTAAACGTATGCCTTGTGATATTTTTTGCAAAACAACAAGCTGTACCCAAAGCGCATAATGTGCATTTGGGTCTTTCTTTATGTAAAGTGCATTGTAACCATCGTTTGGCATGCCACCCATGCGGTGCGGTATGCCGTTTAGTATAGCAAAAAACAAGCCCACAATAGCCACCATAACAAAAAGCATAAATACAAACCTATGCATAGGTATAAAAATGGTTAGCAAAATTGAAATTATTGCAAAAATAACATTTGCTATAACACCACCAGCGTTATATAAAAAAGTGGGCATGCTAGCGCTATAAGGTACAGGCGGTACCATTAAACATTGGCCGCCTGTACCTATTATTGTAAAACGCTTAAATTCAACTTTTTCGTTAGTTTTTACCCAAATAAAACTGCCTATCCTAAACGATGAAAAACTATAACCAGATATAAGCCCAGCTATAAGGTGTCCGCCCTCGTGTATTATAATTTGCAAATAGCCAGCAACAAAAATGCCTAAAAAAACAATGGGTAGCTCGGCTATGCCGTAACTTGCGCCAAACTCATTAAGTAAAAATGCAATTGTAGCGCCTAAAACTACACCGGTAGCAATACCTATTGCGTGTGTTTTAAATGAGCTTTTCTTTTTAGCTTTTTTGCTAGGCTCACTTATTTGTGGGCTATTTGTTTTTTGCGCATCAAGGGTTTTTTCTAGCTGTGATTTAAAATCTTCGTTCATAAACTCCTCTTAATATTGTTCAATTGGTTGCTCGTTTAATGGCTCACCAAATTGTTCTTGAATTTCGTGGTTTTTGCTTTTGCGCATTAAAAATGGCACAGGTATAAAATAAGTTACAGCTGGTAATAGGTTTATCAAGGTGAAAGATGAAATCATTTCATCCATGCCACCTACATCATATAAACCGCCTTGCAGTAAGCTTGCTGTGTTTATGGCGGTGTGCAGTATAACGCATATCCACAGATTGCCAGTGCGAAAGTATATTGCCGCAAAAAGTATGCCTAAAACAATAGCTACAACTGTTTGTATCAGCACGCCAAATAGTGGTAAACCAATAGCGTTTACAATATGCACAGAGCCAAAAAGCACACCAGAAACTATCGCAGCTTTCCATGCACCTTTTGTATTTGTGCCGTAGTGTAAAAGCAATGTTCTAGCTATTATACCACGAAAAACAAATTCTTCATAGAAGCCAATGCCTATCATTGCTAAAATAAAAAATATAATGCTAATAAAAGGTTTTAAGGCATAGCCGTTTGTTAGGCTATCCACTAGCATTGCAACAGCTACATAAGCTATAAAAATCAAGGGGTAAAGGCTAACGATTATTGCGTGCATAGCGCCAGATGTTTTTTGCTTAAAAGTGCTAATTGTGCCGCTTGCAGTAGCAAAAAGTATTAATATAACAGCCGTTATACCCTCTGCTATAAACGTGATTATATATTCATCAGTTATTAGTGCTTCAGTACCTGTAAAAACCGAAACAACACCAAGTACAAGGGCACTGCTAATAGTAACGATTAAAAGCGAGGCTATTGAAAAAACCGCTGTCACTAAACAAAACGCTAAAGGGTGTTTGTTTTTAAAATTAACTAGCATTGTAGCTCTCCTATATATTTTATTAAATCTTAATTTTTTTTACAATTGGGAATATATACAAAAATATTTAAACTTAAAATTGTTTTACACTAAACTTGTGCTGGTGTTTTGCGTAGCAAAAACCAAGTTATCGCAAGTATAATAGCACAAGCGCCAATAATCCCTAAGGGTAAATACATCTCAATTTGTGGCCAATGCAGAACACTTTCGTCAATTAATTGTTCAAAGGCATTTATGTGGTTTGTGCTACTGGTAGGTATTATTTGTGGGCCGATTACAAAAAGCATAAATATGCCATATAAAATCCAGCCGCCTTTTTTGCCAAAACGTATCAACACAGCGCCAGCAGCAAAACTTAAGGTAAGTGGTAATGTTAGCATAGCAACTATTGCCCAAAGTGGTAAATATATGCTTATAGGCTCAGTTTTAAAAGCATTTGCAAACATCATGGTAAGTTGCATTAGTGCAATTGTAATTAGTGTTAATGAAGCTAGTTGCATAAAATATGTGCATAAAAGGCGAAATATCATTGTTTTGCGTGGCATGCTAAACTGTATACCAAGGGAAAAATGCACGCAAAACGAGGTGAAAATTACAGCAAAACCTATAATTGCAAATACCATTAGATATGCTAAATGAACTATAATAGTGAAAAGTTCTGTTGGCATAGGCTCTTTTAAAATTACTTCACCAATTATAACACTGCCAAAAGTTATAAAAATAGGTATTAAAAAGAATAAAATCGCAGGTGTATTTGATTTTCCATCGTGAATAAGGAGTTTTTTAATAGCTATAAACTCTTTAACAAAAGTGTTTTCGTTTTTTGCATTTACTGCGTTATTTGTAGCCATTATATCACCACCTTTTTAAAGTTTTTGTATGAAATTGCCATGAAAATAATAGTCAAAATGAAGTTAACACCAAGAACAAGGGCGTAAAGTATTAACCTTAATTTATCGTGCCCAATAAGGGAGTAATCGCCCCTTGTTAAAAACACGCTAAGCAAACCAATTACAAACGAAACTACGCTTAACATAACACCAAAAACAACGGGGCTAATGTTGAAAGATGTAAAAAGCAAACCTACTTGTGTAGCGCAAAAACCCATTACAAACATTAATATATATACCAATATATTACCGCTGAAATAGAGGTTTAGCTGTGGAACATATATGCTTAAAAACCAGTGCGAAAAAAATGTAGCAAGAGTTAAAATAAGTGGGCTTAAAAAGCAACTATAAATTTGCATGCTCCAATACACTTCTTTGCGAGTTGCCCCAAAACTAAGTGCTAGTAAAAAAACTTGTTTGGTTGAAAGAACTACCAAAAAGCTACCCAGTACAGCAAACATGGGCATCATAGATGCGTAGCCCTCAATAATACTAGGTACTGTGCTGTTGCGATAAAGCCAGCAAATAAAGGTTACGCCAATATAAATTGCAAGGAAAACCGCGTTCATAGTTAAAAAATTATTCGAAAAATACCGCAAGGACTTTTTCATTATAAAGCGCCCCTTTCTTTATTCTCTACCGCAAAGGCTAACAAAAACATTTTGTAGTGTCATGTTTTCAACAGCAAAACCTGCGTTTTCTAGGCTGTTAAAAGTTTCTTCGTCAGCACGCACAGCTAGCATTTTGTGTTTGCCTAGGCTTTCAGTACCTAAAATTTGTAATTTATTTGCTGATTTTAAATGGTTGTTTAGTTCGTCCTCATTGCCTGAAACAAAGCGGAATTGTACAGTTAAATCCTCTGTTAATTCGTCCTCAATAATTTTGCCATCGTCCATTATTAACACACGTTCAAAAACACCAGCAGCTTCCTCAATAATATGTGTTGAAACTATAAATGTACGCTGTGTTTTTGTAAATTCGTCTAGCAATAGGCGATAAAATTGCTCCCTTGCCACAACATCTAAACCAGCAGCGGGTTCATCTAAAATTGTCATAGGTGCGCCTGATGCTAATGCAACAATTATTGTTAGCATACTCATTTGCCCTTTTGAAAGTTTAGATATGCGTTTTTTAGGCACAAGTTTAAATTTTTCCACTAAGGTATTTGCCATTTGTTTATCCCAATTTGGGTAGTAAATTTCGCCTGCAAGTAAATAATCTTTAATTTGCAAAGGGTTATTATGTGTGCCTATTGTAGCGCCAATCTCGCGTGAAAAACAAATGTTTTCTAAAACTTTTTTATTTTCCCAAACAGTTTCGCCGTTATATGTTACATCGCCACTGTTTACAGTGTTTTGCCCTGTTAATGCGCCTAGCAAGGTTGTTTTGCCAACACCATTGCGCCCAATTAAACCGTATATGCAACCAGGGTTTATAGTTATATTTAAGTTTTCAAGCACTTTTTGCTTGCCGTAACTTTTACAGATATTTTCGCCTTTTAATACAGCGGTGCTAATGTTTTCAGTCATTATATATCACTCCTCTTTCATGTATTTAGCTATCATTGCTTTAAGCTCATCCTCGCTAAAACCTAATTTTTTTGCCTCTCTTAAAACAGGCTCAAAACTTTCTTTAGTAAAACTTGCTCTGCGGTTGTTACGCAAAATATCTGATGCACCTTTTTGTACAAACATTCCAAGACCTCTCTTTTTGTAAAGCAAGCCTGCGTCCACAAGGCGGTTTATACCTTTGGCGGCTGTGGCTGGGTTTATGTTAAAAACACGTGAAATCTCATTTGTGCTTGGCACTTGCTCGTTGTCAGCATAATCTCCAGATAAAATGCCATCCTCAATTAGTTTGGCGATTTGTTCGTAGATTAAACTTTGGTTATTTAAAACTCCTTGCAAGTTTGCCACCTCCTTTTCATGTTGTTGGGTTAAGTGGTTCATTACTTGTGTAACTAACTATACCACTGGCAAGTTTGCTTGTCAATAGGTTTTTATAAAATTTTTAATTGTCTTGATATTTTTACGTTTGTACGCTATTTTATTTCGTAATGCTTTTAAAAGTATAGTTTGGGTAAATTAAAATATAGTGTATTAGGTGCATTAGTTTATAAATAATATAAACAAAAAAAGTGGTGATAACTAAGCTATCACCACTTATAGTGTCTATAATTAATTTATTATTCTTGCCAAAAAAGTCCGCCCTGTGCATGGAATAACTCCCATGGGTTTATGCTTTTATTAGCAATTTTAACATCCATGCTAAGCTCATCGCTAGTTGTGCCAATAACTTGGCTATGTAAAACCATATCACCTTGTTTTACGTCAATTTGTTCTAAGCCGTAAAAATAAGTGCGCACGCTATGCCCGTGGTCAATAACAACTGTGCCGCCAGTTAAAGCAAGTTCGCCAGCAAAAACAACAGTGCCACCAGTTGGCGCATATACAGGCTGATTTGGCTCGGTAATAAATTCGATTTGGTTTGAAATACCTATCATTTTATCATCTTGCCATTTAGTGTCGCCATAATCTATGCTAATAGTGTAACTTGCTAAAGGCTCAACCCATGCACCCATCCATGATTTAGGCGTAGCAGGGTCATCGTATAGCGACCATATAGCCTCACGGAAGGCGTTGTTATCGGCTTCGCTTGAAAGCTCGCTTTCCTCGGTTATGGTTACTCTTCCAAAATCTTTTGGTTTTACGGTTAAAATAGTTTCAACAGTTTTATCTGCTGCTGTTACGCTAATTGTGTGCTCGCCCATAGGTGTATTGTGCGAAACAGGTACATACGCACGCCACTGTAAGCCAACACGCAATGCTTCTAAGTTGCCGAGGTCAGTTTCAATAATAGGTATATCATCGCCTAAAAAGCCATGTATAACTAATGCAACAACCTCGCCACTCTCGGCTGTTTGGCTAGATAAAACAACTTGCGCAGCGGCTTCGAGCTCAAAGCGGAAATTATAATTATAATAACCAATTGGCTGTGCAGGTGTTTCAACGCCAGGGTTCATCAAAATTGCGCCTGTGCCTATTGCTTCATAGTCCGCTTGTGAAACGCCCTCTGGCAAATGCCAAGCGGTTAGCGATGCTTTGTAGCTGCCGT
>CAYJJL010000051.1:0-850 GCA_964370455.1 uncultured Faecalibacterium sp. | reverse complement strand
CTTTCATATAGCCTGTAAAAATCACTTCACCAGTGCCGTTTTCTTTGCTAAGTGAGGTGTGCGTTACCCATTCTGGCAGTGTAAAAACTGGTCGCACTGAATCAATCAAGCCTATTTTATGCACACTTAAAGTAGATTCTGTGCTAAATTGTTTATCCATTAAGGCGGCAATAAGTGGGACATTCCATTGCATGCCGTTAACTTCAAGCGTGGTATCCTCAAATAAAACTTCGTTAATCGGCAAGCTGCTTTCGGTGGTTAAGTAATAACTGCCGCCTAAAGTTATGCCCAAAAATATACTTATGCCAGCCAAGCAACCCACAAGTAATTTCAAAATCCAAAATAAAAACCGTTTCACAATTCTCTCCTTCTAGCTAGATAACATAAAATAATACTGCAAAAAGTTTAATCAGTAGCTTTGCAGTTAGCATTTGTTTTTTATAGCTAAGAACTGAAAAACAAAAATGTCGGTCGGTATTTCGCCGCCGACATTCTTATTATTCGATAATATTTTTAAGCTTATAGATTACACTTCAGGTGCTAAATCAGCTTGGAAATAAGCATCGTCAGCACTATCCAATGGCATTTCATCATCTGTGAAATCTTCACTAAATAAAAGTTGCTCGTATTCTTCAAGTTCTTTTTCACGGCGGTTTAGGTAAACAGCAACAGCAACAAGAGCACCTGCAATAGCAGCAAGTATAGCAATTAAAACAACAAAACCTGATTTTTTCATAATGGCCTCCTAATTAATTATTTATTGATTATTAGTATTTAATAGCAAATTGAAACATCTCGCTAATAAATTGTTCTAATGTTGATTATACCCTAAAATCGTATATTTTACAAT
>CAYJJL010000050.1:0-11041 GCA_964370455.1 uncultured Faecalibacterium sp. | reverse complement strand
AAAATAAATTCAAAAAGAATGAAACTTTTGAGCCTTAGTTTTGCACATATATATTGAGAGGAGTTGAAAGCATATTGGATATTAAAAAGCTAGAATTTTTTAACGAGCTATATAACGCAAGCTATAAAAATACAATTACTTATGTTACAGCAAAATGCTATAACCTCGCAGATATAAGCGATGTTGTGCAAGACATTTACCTTGAAGTATATAAAACTATTGAGCGCAAAGGCACAGCTTACATGCAAAACCCACAAGGTTTTGTTAGGCAAGTTGCAAAAAGCAAGCTCAACATTTATTACAGCAAAAATAAAGAGCGAAACCATCAGCCGTTAACTATTACAAACGATGATGATTTTGAATATGACTCCCCTAACCTTGCAGATGATATAAATATTGAAGAACACTACGCTAATAAAGAGCTGTTTTCAAAAGTGGCAAGTTTTATTTCTAAACAAACACCAACAGAGGGCAAAATTTTTTACCTCTATTATTACTGCGAAAACAGTATAGAAGAAATTGCAAAACTTTTGGATATGAAAAGCTCAACAGTGAAAACAAAACTTTACAGAACACTTGCAAAGGTTAGAAAATTTTATATAAAGGAGTATAATGAGCTATGAACGAAAAAGATTTTTTGAAAAAAGCTCTTAGTGACGAAATAGTAGATAAAAATGCGATATATGAGCAAATTTTACTATCTGCTAATACCACGCAAGATAGGAGTATTAAGATGAGAAGCATTAAAAGAGTATTAATTGCAGCCGCTTGTATTTCATTAGTAGGCATAACTGCCGTTGCTTCTGTGCGTTTATTGAGCGCACAGCAAGTAGCAGAGGAATTAGAATTTACCGACCAAAGTGGCGAAACAGTGGACCATTTTTCAAAACCTTTTACCTTGGATAGCGCCGTTGATGTACAGCAAACACAAAGCGATAACGGCCTTAACATTACCTTTTTAGGTTTTGCCCACGGCGAGGGCATAGACAATGCAGATTTAAACGCCGACCCAAACAAAACATATGTAGTTATAGCGGTTGAAAATGCAGACGGCACAGCAATCACACAGGAATTTTTTGAGCAAGGCATGATGGTAGTATCACCATTTATAAAAGGCTATAACCCAGGCTTGCACAATGCGTTTACCTTAGGTGCGAATGGTAGTGGCACACTTATAGATGGTGTAATGTATCAACTAATGGAAGTTGATAACATAGAATATTTTGCAAACGAAACGCTATACCTCGGTGTTAGTGATTGTATCCCTAATAATAATGTGTTTATGTTAAACGGTACTAGTGGCGAAATAACAGCCAACACAAATTACGAGGGTTTAAGTGTACTTTTTGATTTACCTATTGATACAGCAAAAGCTGATGATGCAAAAGTGCAAGAGTATTTTAGCAACTATGAAAATCAAGGTAACGCTGAAGAAACAGAAGAACCAATCGATGATATGAATTATGAAGAGTTATATCAAATGTATATCTCAGAAGGTTTAGACGAAGAAACTGCTAAAAATTTTGCAGAGATTGATATATTAAACAGAGCAATAGCAAGCTTAACTATTGACGAATTGCAAATAAAAGGTGAATTATCACATGAAAAAACTACAACAGCAGATACAAATGGTAGTTTTGCAATTTATTGGAACGAAACTGATAAATATACAGATTTTTTAAGTGGTGAGTTTGCACTTTTAGAAATAGGCAAACCATTTGTAGCTAGCATTGGCAGCAATGAAACAACTTCTACGGTGTTAGTTCTTGAAAAAATTTCCGATACAGAGATTAAATATTCTGTATATAAATTTAATAATAGCGATTTTATTTAAATTTAATAAATAACAAAAATCATAATAAATGTCAACAAATATTTATTTTTAATCATAAAAACAGCGCTATGGCTTAATTGCTCATGGCGCTGTTTTGTTATTACACCACAAATTTGTTTTATGCCTTTATTTTCCACCAAAAGTAAAACTGTTATTTTGTGCTTTTTAACAATTTTTGAAGAAACTTTAAATAATCACTAAAACTCTATTGACAATCACGTGACCGTATGATACAATCACACCATAAAAGGTGGTGATTAAATGTGAAGTTCTTACCAGGCACAACAATAGAAAGCAATGTTAAAGATTGCACGCAAATTTTAAACTCTATATTTTTAACAGGTGGCATCACATTATCACAAGTTGCGACCATAACAGGGCTTGAGGCGCATACCATACAAAACTGGGTTAAGCGCAAGTATATAGCCCCACCCATAAATAAAAAGTACGATATAAATCAACTTTGCAAAATGATAACCATTAACTTGCTAAAAGATGTTTTCAGCATGGATGATATTTGCAATTTAAGCACTTATTTAAACGCACCTTTAAATAGGTTAAACGAGCCACCTATAACAGATAGCGAGTTGTATTTTTATTTTATTGAAATGGTATCGCGTTTAAATGGTGATGCAAAAAATATAGAAAAAGCTATTATGTTAGTTTTAAGTGATTTTACAGAGCCACGAGTAGGAACAAAAAAACGTCTGGAAGAAATTTTAGCGGTTATGGCGAGGGCGCATTTATCTGTTAAACACAAACAAAAAGCACTAATGCTGTATAAAGCAACCATTACCAGAGAGCATTAAGGCTTTGCATAAAGCAAAATACAAACATATATAAATATGTTTAAAAAGGAGAGTATTATGTTAGATTGGTGGAATTCCCTAAGTTTTTTAGGGCAAGTGTTAGCTTGCATGGCTATACCTGCAACGTTAGTTTTAATTGTGCAAACAATTATGGTGCTAGTAACCGGTTTTGATGGCGATACAGATGTTGATGTTATAAGTGGCGATGAAATAGACGATGTTGCTAACTTTGATGAACAAGGCATACAAATTTTCACAGTACGTGGAATAATTACGTTTTTCGCTGTTTTTGGTTGGGCGGGCATGGCTTTTATTTCTTTAAACTTAGGTGCTGGCGTTGCGTTATTGCTCGCTTTTGCACTAGGTGCTGCGGCAATGTTTGGCACAGCCTATGCTATGAAAGCCCTCATGGGTATGCAAAGCAATGGCAACCAAGAAATAAGCGATGCAATTGGTGCAAGTGGTACAGTTTATATACAAATACCTGCAAACAGGCGTGCACTTGGCAAAGTTAACGCTGTTGTAAGTGGCAGATATGGCGAATTTGACGCAATGACAGACGACGAGGAAGACATTTCAACAGGCAGTGCTGTTATAATAATATCAGTAACAGAGCCTAATATTTTAATGGTAACAAAAAAATAAAGTTGCTAAATTTTATTTAGGTACGTAAATCTAAAATTAGATTTATACATATATACAAATTAATAGAAAAGAGGTTTATTATGCCAGTTGAAGTCATGTTTCTAGTTGCGGTTATTGTTTTTTTAATATTATCGCTATTAATTGTATTTTTATCAAGGTACAAAAAGTGCCCATCTGATAAAGTTATGGTTATTTACGGTAATGTTGGTCAAAACAAGGACGGCACAACCCGAAGCGCAAAATGTATACACGGTGGCGCATCTTTTATCGTGCCAGTTGTACAATCTTACGCATACCTAGATTTAACCCCAATTTCAATTCAAGTTGATTTAACAAACGCACTTTCAAGGCAAAACATCCGTATAGATGTACCTAGCCGTTTTACAGTTGGTATTTCTACTGAAAATGGTGTTATGCAAAATGCTGCTGAAAGGCTTTTAGGATTAAAACTTGTTGAAATACAAGAGCTTGCAAAAGATATTATCTTTGGTCAGTTAAGGCTTATCATCGCAACAATGGATATAGAAGAAATTAATACAGATAGGGATAAATTCCTAGCGGCTGTTTCAAACAACGTTGAAACAGAACTTAAAAAAATCGGTTTACGCCTTATCAACGTTAACGTTACAGATATCACTGACGAATCTGGCTACATTATGGCTCTTGGTAAAGAGGCGGCTGCAAAAGCTATCAATGATGCAAAAAAATCCGTTGCTGAAAAAGAGCGTGATGGTGCAATTGGTAAAGCTCTTGCAGAAAGAGACCAACGTATACATGTTTCAGAGGCAGAATCTCAAGCTATCAGTGGCGAAAATAATGCACAGGTTGCAATTTCGTTAAGTAACGCACAACGCCGTGAAAAAGAAGCGGAATCACTAAGACTTGCTACATCTGCTGAAAAAATCCAAGCAGCTAAATCTCTTGAAGATGCATACGCAGCCGAAAAAGAAGCCGAGCTTGCACGTTCTGCAAGGGAAAAAGCAACACTTGAAGCTGACGTTATCGTTCAGGCTGAAATCGCAAAACGCAAACTAGAACTTGAGGCAGAGGCTGTTGCTGAACAAACACGCCGCCATGCTAAAGGTGAAGCCGACGCTATCTTTATGAAAATGGAAGCTGAGGCTCGTGGTATACAAGAAATTCTTACAAAACAAGCGGCTGGTCTTTCTGAGGTGGTTAATGCCGCTGGTGGCGACGCGGACGACGCACTAAAACTAATGCTTACAGATAAAATGGAAGACTTGCTACGCATACAAGTTGATTCTATCAAAAACATTAAATTTGATAAAATCACTGTTTGGGATGGTGGCAGCAATGCCGACGGTAAATCTTCAACCGCTAACTTTCTTTCCGGCTTGATGAAGAGCATACCTCCAATGAATGATATGTTTGACATGGCAGGCATGAAATTGCCTGAATACCTAGGCAAAACAGAGGGTGCTGTGCAACCAAAACAAATTGCAAAAGTTGCAAAGGTAGCAAAACCAGTTGAACCACAAGCAACACAAGAAGCACCAACAGCTGAATAATTTTAACAGGAGCAAGCAATGATAATTTCAAGAGCAAAAGATAATAACTACACAACAGAACTAACAGTTGCCGAAAACTCACAAATACGCCCTGTTTACTCAGGCCAACCAGTGGAAAACGGTGGCACAGGCACGGATTTTCGCCCTAGTCAGTTAGTGCTTGCTGGTTATGTTTCATGCATGAGCGTTAATTTGCGACACGCACTAATACAAGATAAGGTTGCATTTGATGATGTTATTATATCAGCAGATATGGACAACGAGGAAGAAGGCATTAGCAAAATTTATACCAAAATTGAAATAATCGCCGACATCTCCGATGAAAAAAAGCAAGAGTATATAGAAAAATCAAAAAACTGCTATGTTAAAACTATTTTAAGCAACGAAAAGCAATTTTTTGAGATGAAATAAGTAAGTGTAACGAATACTTGTTTTAAAAAAATAACAGCTATTTTATGGCGTGTGTTTAACTAACACACGCCATATTTTTGTGCAATTATATAAAAATTCAAATTTCTTTACAATTTGTTCTAAATGTGCTATGATAAAAACATAAAAACTGGTAATTTTTGTTGTTTTATAGGAAAGGTGAGCGAAAAATGAGCGATTATGATTCTAAAAAACGCACTCCAGTAATGGGTTTTTTCATTGGCAAAGTTGTGTTACCGTTAATAACAATTGTGGTAGTTGCCGCAATATTTATTGTCTGGCAGGCATTTAAGGCAGAAGAACCTACGCCAGAGCCAGAACCACTTATAACCAGTAGCCTTTTGGAAGAGGTAATTATAAAAAGTGAATTGTCGACTTTTCAAGCAATTTATATTGGCGTAGCCAACGTGCAAAATAAAGAAGATCCTGCGATAATTGATTATTATGTTTATTATGAGGCAACAGTTAAGGCAGGCATAAACCTTGAAAATGTATCTTTTGATATAGATGATGAGCATAAAAAAATAACAATAAAATTGCCGAATGTAGAAATAACAGATGTTAATGTAGATATAGCAACACTAGATTATATCTTTGAAGATGATGATGCAAATACAGGCACCGTTTCTGAGCAAGCTTATCAAGCATGCATAGCAGATGTAAAAGCAGAAAGCTCACAAGAAGATAAAATTTTTGAGCTCGCTGAAGAAAATGCCCGAAATTATATTGAAGCATTAATTGCGCCATTTGTGGAGCAATTAGATGCAGAATATACACTACAAATTTTATGATGAAAGTGGGGTATAAATATGAAAAAGCTATTTAGTTTATTGTTAATAGTTATAGCGGTTACTGCATTTTCTGCTTGTGAAATACCGGATAATGTACTTGAAGTTTTTGGTATAGAGCAAGAACAAGAAGTGCCTGAACAAATTGTACCAGATATAGAACTACAAATAACAAAGATGGAAAATATTTGCGAGCTTGCTGTTATGGATTGTTATTTTAATAATGTAGCGAAATATTATGAGCAAGATGTAGAAGGTTTTTGGCTTTGGGAAAAAGATAAAAAATTTTGGATAGAATATAGTGGGATCGTAAGTATAGGTGTTGATGCCTCGCAAATTAAATTTGCTATTGAGGGTGATGATGTAACTATAACGATGCCAAGAGCAGAAATTTTAAGTAGTAAAGTTGATGAAACAACTTTATCTGAAGATTCATTTATTATTGATAAAGATTCTGCAGAGGTTTTAGCCGAAGACCAAACAGCCGCTTTTGCACAGGCACAAGAAAAAATGCTTGAAACTGCAAGGGCAAATAAATCATTATTTACAGATGCTGAAGCACAAGTGCAAGCTCTTTTGAGCGATTATATTGAAAATATTGGCAAAGTAACAATGCGAGAGTATGAAATAACTTGGGTTTTTATTGAGCCAGAAGTGCAAGCAGCAACCCCACAAGCAAGTGCTGAAACTTAAAAAAAGAGCTTACAGCATTTAGTTTTTTTAGTTGTTTGCAACTAATTAACGCCATATTTTTGTGCAAAAATTACGGGGATTTCACCACTTTATCAAACTAACAATTTAAAGTGTAAAAGTGCATGTGATTAATTTCTTTAAAAAATATAAAATTTGAGCTTAAATAGTTAATATATTTTTTATGCATAGTTTACTATTTAAATGTATAATGTGACATAAAAAACACTGTTATGTAAAACATCTGTAAATACTATTGCTTTTATGTAGCTATACTAATATAATGTAATCGTACTCGAATGCATAATCGGAGGATTTATAAAATGAAAAAGATTACTACATTATTATTAGCAGCAACTTTATCTGTTGGCATGCTAACAGGTTGTGCGCAAGAAGCAACTTCAAGCGAAGCAACTTCTAGCGCTGCTACATCCGAATCAACTGCTACTGCAGAGGGTGATGCAGCTGCTGAACCTATCGCTGTTGAAAAACTAACAGTAGGTTTCGTACCTTCTCGCGACCCTGACGAAATCGTTACAGCTACTGAGCCACTAAAAGAAATGCTAACAACTGAGCTAGCAGCTTTAGGCTACGAAGTTGGCGAAGTTGAAATCACAGTTGGCACTGACTACGAAGTTGTAGGCGAAGGCCTTGACGCTGGCACTATTGACATTGGTTTAATACCTGGTGGCACATATGTACTTTATGATGAAGGTGCAGATGTTATCCTAACAGCTACACGTAGCGGTTTAAGCATTGATGATGATAATCCTGTTGTTTGGAACGAAAATAAACCAACTACAGATTCTGACGAAATGGCTGTTTCTTACCGTTCATTAATCATCGCGGGCCCAACTGAAAAAGGCCAAGAACTTGCTGATAAAGTTAACGCTGGCGAAGAACTAACATGGGATGATATCAACTCAGCTAACTGGAGCGTTATGTCAACAACATCTCCTGCAGGTTACATCTACCCATCTCTATGGTTACAAGAAAACTACGAAATGAGCATCACAGACCTAGCTAACGCAAGCCAAGTTGATTCTTACGGTTCTGCATTTGCTCGCCTAGCTGCTGGCCAAACAGACGTTATGGTTATCTACGCTGATGCTCGTCGCGACAACGAAGATAAATGGATGAGCGATTTCGGCCGTGAAGCTTCTATCTGGGATGAAACAAACGTTATAGGCGTTACACCTGCTATCTACAACGATACAATCAGTGTTTCAAAACAAATGGATGCTGACCTAGCTGCTGCTGTTGCACAAGCTTTCATCAACATTGGCAACACACCAGAGGGCCAAGAAGTTATATCTATATACAACCACGCTGGCTACCAAGCAGCAACATCTGCTGATTACGATGCAGAACGTGCAGCTCAAGAGCTAATCAGAGAGCTATACGCTGCTGGCTAAAATTAAATAATATAATTTAGCAAAAGGTGCTGTAGCGCTTTTGCAATTATCTAAAAACACACAAACAAATGCGTTTATAGCTAAATGCATAGTAGCATTACGAGTACTCTATTGCATACGTGCTTTTGTTTGTTGTGTTTTTTTATAGTTGCAAAGTGCCACAGCTCCTTTTCGCCGTTATAATTAAGAGGTTAATAATGATTAAATTTGACAAAGTAAGCAAGCTTTACCCAAGTGGGGTAAAAGGTTTAGACGATGTTTCGCTAGAAATTCAGCAAGGCGAATTTGTCGCCATCATAGGTCTTTCTGGCGCAGGTAAATCCACCTTAATACGTACCATTAACCGTATGCACGATATAACATCGGGCTCACTAACTGTCGATGGTACAGAGGTTATCAATATTAAAGGCCAAGCTTTGCGCTAGTTTAGCCGCAATATAGGTATGATTTTCCCATCGTTTAACCTAGTAACTCGCACAACAGTTATACGCAACGTGCTTAACTCTCGTGTACCAGAGCTACCTTTTTGGCGCAACTTGCTAGGCATTTTCCCTAAAGATGATGTTGTTTTAGCACTGGAGGCACTTGATAAAGTTGGCATACTCGAAAAAGCCTACACTAGGGTTGACCAACTTTCTGGTGGTCAACAACAACGTGTTGCCCTTGCGAGAACTCTTGCCCAAAAGCCAAATATTATCCTAGCCGATGAACCTGTAGCAGCGCTTGACCCTGTTACAGCAAAACAAGTTATGGGAGATTTTAAGCAAATCAACAAAGAGATGGATATTACTGTTATAATAAATATACATCACGTTGATTTAGCACTTGAATATGCTGACCGTATTATAGGCATAAAAGCAGGTAAAATTGTTTTTGATGGCGAAAGCAAAGATGTTAATCAAGCCGTATTAGACCAAATTTACGAAGGTAAAGAAATAGGTACTTTAGAGGGGCAATTATAAGATGAAAAAACGTTTTTTAAGTGGCAAAACAATCACTTTATCAAACGGCAAAACAATAAACCAACCGCTTTCACCTATGCCTTTGATAATTGCTGTTTTAGCTGTTGCAACATTTGTTTCTATTGAAATGACAGGTTTTGAGCTTGCAATTTTAATAGAGCGTGGCAACGAATTTTATAAATACTTCGCAAGGATGATACCACCGGATTTAGCTTATTTTCCGCAGATAATAGAGCCTTTGCTTGAAACAATTCAGATGTCATTGCTTGGCTCTGTTATTGGCGCATTGCTCGCTATACCAGTGGCTGTAATTTCTGCAAATAATATCATGAAAAACCCTGTTATTTTGTGGGCGGCTAGGTTACTGCTCAGCATAGTTCGCACAATACCAACGCTAGTTATAGCTTTGGTTGCTACGTTTGTGCTTGGGCTTGGTACACTAGCGGGTACAACTGCAATAACAGCCTTTACTTTTGCATATATAGGCAAGCTACTTTACGAGCAAATCGAAACAGCCGATATGGGTGCTTTCGAGGCTATGGAGTCTATGGGAGCAACTAAAACACAGGCTTTTATAGGCGCTATTGTTCCACAAATTTTGCCAAGTTATATTTCAAACTGTCTTTTCAACTTTGAGGGTAATGTGCGTTATGCATCTATCTTAGGATTTGTTGGCGCTGGCGGTTTAGGTATGATTATTAACGAAAAAATCGACTGGCAAGAATACCAAAGCGTAGGCATGATCTTAATTGTTTTGTTTGTTTCAGTGGCAATTATTGAAGCAATAAGCCACTATATACGCAAAAAATTAACATAAGGAGGCCGCTTTGAAAGATAGTATTTTAAAACTCTATAACCAACAACCAAATCTTGTAAAAAAACAAGCTTCAATAGCAATTTTGCTTTTTGCACTTTTGGTTTGGTCTTCCACTGCGCTTAATTTCGATAATGTTTCAAGCAACGGTTTAACAATTGCGCAGGGCATTTTAACAGGCCTTGCAAACCCTGACCTTGAATTTTTGTTTGATTTTAGCGATAAAGGTGTTCCATATTTATTGGTAGAAACAATAGCAATTGCATTTTTAGGCACACTAGTTGGCGCAATTATCGCTATACCTTTGGCATTTTTAAGTGCCTCAAACATAGTGCCTGCACCTATTGCAATAGTGTTTCGTACAATTATTATGATGATACGTACAGTGCCTGTTTTTATCTACGGTATAATATTTGTTCGTGTTACAGGCCCTGGCGCATATGCTGGCCTTTTAACAATGTCGTTTTCTTCCATAGGCATGGTATGTAAATTTTATATCGAATCTATTGAAGATTTAGACGTTAAAATTCTTGAATCACTAGATGCAGCTGGCTGCACATTGTTTCAAAAAATTCGCTTTGGTATCTTACCACAACTTATGCCAGATTTCTTTTCAGAGATAATTTACCGCTTTGATATGAACGTGCGTGATGCAACTGTGCTAGGTTTAGTAGGTGCTGGTGGTGTTGGCGCGCCGCTTATATTTGCGATGAACGCCTACCGCTGGAGCGAAGTTAGCTCTATACTAATAGGGCTTGTTATACTTGTGCTTATAGTAGAGTTCTTCTCAACAAAAATGCGTTTTAAATTAACACGTGGATAACTAAAATAATCCGCACATGCCTGTTGTCAGGCGTGGTCGGGTTTAATTATTATAGCCAAAATAAATTTATCTGGCTAAACAGTTACACAAACCGAAAACAGCACATAGCTAAACAAAAAGGATACAATAAATGCCAATTATAAAATTAAAAATATATTTTACCTCTGATACACATGGCTTTTTATTTCCAACAGATTACCAAACAAACGATGAAAAACCAATGGGTGTGCTAAAAGTAATAAACGATTTTGAAAAAGATGAAAACACACTCATTTTTGATATAGGCGATAGCATACAAGGCTC
>CAYJJL010000049.1:0-11245 GCA_964370455.1 uncultured Faecalibacterium sp. | reverse complement strand
TATTTGATAGACGTAAAATCCAGCAAATAAAGCTATGTTTAATGTTTTTATTATGCAGTTAAATTATAACGCACGCACCTCGTTATCTATTGCGTGTAGTGTTTCTTGCGAAAGGCTATCTACATGATTTGCCACTTGTGAAAGTGTCATACCTTTTGCAAGCTCAAGCATAGGGTGGTTAAAAATTGCATCACCAACGTATTTTGCTATAACGCCACGTGCTGCATCGTTATCTAGGATTTGACCAACTGTACTTTCCATTGAAAAATTCATTGTTATTTCCCTTTCTATTTTTACGTTTTTCGGTTAATTTGATTATACCAAACTAACAGAGCTTGTCAACACAAAATATAATATTTTACATTATCTTATATTTTTTTTACATAAATAAAAATATTATTTATCCATTAAATTTCTATATAACTCTGCAAATCTTCTGGGTATGTAATTTCAATATCTTCATTTATACTATAATATTCTGTATAAGTATTTGTAATAATTGTTGCTGAAAAAGCTGGTGTATCCACTTTAACCTCTATGGTGATATCACTTTCTATTATTTCTCCATCTTTTGTAATAACTGTTTCGCCTCTAGCTGTTATAAACTCAACGCCTTCTGCTATATTATGCATTTGCTCTATCTCTGCAATATGTTGAGCTAGGCTATCCTCGTTTATTGCATATGTAAAAACATCATATTCATCTTTTTCTTCAAATGAAAAATCTAATAAATCTTCTGCTTTAAAGCTCGCTGAAGCATAATCAACAGTCTGAAAAAGCACATCTTCTTCAATTTTAGTTTTTGTTTTGATATCACCTATTTTTGTATAAAAATAATTATCTAAATAATACATTTCTATAACTGCTCCGTCCATAAAATCTTCCGTAGTTGAGGTTGTAATTCCATGATATTTCATGTTATTTTCTTCTCTTTTATCGTATTTAATTTCATGCTCAGTATTTATTACAACTGAGCTATCCTCAAATATTGTTTCACTTTCGGAATACATTTTTAAATGTGCCGAAGTTGGTGCTACCGCTTCAGACATAACTTCGTCAAATAACTCTTCATGTGTAACTTCGCTTTGTTCTACCTCCATTTCCTCGTCTGTTTCTGGCATGCTATTTTCTACATTAGTTGTTTGTGAGCACCCCACAAGCACTACAGAAAACAACATAATAAGTAATAAAAAAAGTTTATTTTTCATGATAATCCCTCCCCAAAACAACATAATTTAATTTAAATTTAAACGTTTACGCATGAGATGCTCAGCTATAAAAAAATACACACAAGCTACAGCTATAGTAATAATTATTTCCGCAATTATAAAATGTACATAAACAATGCTAATTGTTGGTATAGACAACACAATAAAGGCTATAATTGCAATAGCTTTTTGAAATTTTGCAAATTGATACCCCACCATTATAGCTGCATATACACAAAAAACAAATGAAATAAGCTCCACTAAAATTAAAATAGCATCTGCAAAACTTGGCCATTGAACCATCACAACTGTTGCGCCTGCAATATCATCACTAATAAAAACCGCTATATACTCAAAAGCATACAGTGAAATAAACAATAAACAAACATTTAACACTATCATTGCAACTGCAATCACAGCTTCAGCCACAATTAATTGCCATGTTTTTACAGGCAAACAATTGTTAAAATAACCTTGTTTCTCTAAGTAGTTTCTAATAAATTGTGCACCAGTGTTTGCTAAAGTAAATAAAACCGCTGCAATGCATAGAAAAGCAAATATCATTATAAATAAAATCGAGATTAAACTAAATTTGTCAACGTTTGGCTGTGTGATTGGAGTAAAATTAAAATCCATGCTATTTGTTTGATAATCAATATTAAAATATATATTTGAAGCAAAATTTGCATTTGACATAGCACCAAAAACAAGTGCCAACACTAAGCAAATTGCCAGTGATAAATATAAAATTCCAAAACTTCGCATTGATAGTTTAAAATTACGCTTTACAAGTTTTAATAACATTTGAAAACCTCCCTAAAATATGCATCTAAGCTCATGTTTTGTTCAAGGCGAATATCCTCAACTGCTTTGTGTAAAATAAGTTCACCCTCTTTTATAAAAATAGCTTCATCTAAAATAGATTCTACATCTAAAATTAAATGTGTTGAAATAACAACTGTTGAGTTTTCAGAATAATTGCCAATTATCGTATTTAATATATATTCCCTTGCCGCTGGGTCAACCCCACCGATAGGTTCATCAAGTAAATATAATTGTGCTGAACGGCTCATTGCTAAAATTAACTGCACTTTTTCTTTATTGCCTTTAGATAATTTTTTAAAAGTACTTTTTAAATCTAGCTGCAACAGATTTAACATTTCAATAGCTTTTCGTTCGTTAAAATCTGCAAAAAACTCCGCATACATTTTTACCAATGCTTGCAATTGCATCCAATCTGGTAAAAATTCCATATCAGGCAAAAAAGATACTTTCGCTTTTGTTACACCGCCTATTTCATCACCTAAAATTTGTATTTTACCACTATCTGGTGTTAACAAACCTGCACATAACTTGAGCAAAGTTGTTTTGCCAGCGCCATTTGCGCCTAGTAAGCCAACAATGTGCCCTTTTTCTAATTTTAGAGTAAAATCCTTTAATGCAGTTTTTTTACCAAACTTTTTACTTACATTTTGGCACTCCATGACTAGCTTTGTGTTTTCCATATTCACTCCTCCTCCTTTTGTTTTGAACTAATGTTTTGCTGATTTTTTGCTATGCTTTCAACTTGCTGTGTTAACCAACCTATATCACAGCCTAAACTTAACATTTCCTTTGTAAAATCTGCAATTTTACTAGCAAAAAGTTCTTCCCTCATTTTTTGTATTAACTCCGTATTCTTAGTTACAAAACGCCCAGCGGTACGCTCTGTATAAAGTAGTTCCTTGCGTTCTAGCTCCGCTAAAGCACGTTGCATAGTATTAGGGTTTACACCCACAGCCTGCGACATATCTCTAACTGATGGCAAACGCTCGCCTGGCATGTATATACCCGAAACAATTTTTTGTGTTAGCCTTTCAACCAATTGCGAGTATATAGGCCGTGCAGTATCAAAAATTTCAGCCATTGTTATTCCTTTCATGTTATTGTATTAAGCGCTTAATACAAGTATACAAAAAAATAAAAATTTGTCAAGTAGATTTTTTAAAAAAAACTATACATTTGTATGGTGTCAGTTCAGTTTTCTTTTGTTATACTATAAAAAGCACATATACATTTAACATTATCATTATTTTTAGTGCATTTATAACATTTAAATTGTATTTTTAGATTGGAGATTTTTATGCGACGTTTTATTATTGATTCTGATACAGCTAGCGATGATGCTGTTGCCATTATGTTAGGGCTTTTAAACGATGATATACAAGTGCTAGGTATAACTACACTTTGCGGCAATATCTCACTTGAAAAAGCAACCCAAAACGCACTAATGACAAAAGAAATTTGTGGCTCCACCGCCGAAGTATATTCTGGTGTGGCAAAACCGCTTTTTAGAGAACGTGCGCAAACAGCTTGCGTGCATGGTAGCGACGGCATGGGCGATATGGATTTAATACACCCCACTACCTCCGCCGCCGAAAAACACGCCGTTGATTTTATACTCGATACTGTGAAAAACAATCCACACGAAATAGAAATTGCCGCACTAGGCCCTGCAAGCAACATTGCACTTGCTATTTTAAAAGAACCTGAAACAATGAAAAAAGTCAAAAAAATATGGTCTATGGGCACAAGTGGTTTTGGCCATGGCAACGCTACACCAGTTGCCGAATTTAATGTTTACATAGATGCTGAAAGCTATAAAATAATGTTAGATAGCAAAATACCTATTACAATAATAGGTTTTGATTTATGCCTTGGGGACTCTGCCCTTAATAAAACAGAACTTGACTATTTAAGCAAAACAAGCAAAATCGGTAAATACGCTGTGGATTGCACCGCCAAACTTTTAGAGTATAACTTATCAAAACCAAATGGCTAATATAAAGTTGATTTACCAGATGCTGTTGCAATGGCCGTTGCGCTTTGGGATGAAATTGTACTAGAAAAAGCTGAGTGTAACTGTTATTGCTGTACTGAAACGCCAGCAACTTATGGGCAAGTTATAATAGCAGATTCCGCCATAAATTACGAATCCACTATGGATTATAAAAACATAAATTCTACCGTTATAAAAAAAATAGACTCAAAACTTTTTAAACATAAGCTAATCTCATTATTTAGTAAATGAAGACCTATAGATTTTTCGCAATTTTTTAGAACAAAGCGAAGAAAAATTCGCGAAAAATCTATAAATTAAAACGAATGGAGGCTTTTAAATATGGGTAAGCTCAAAAAACTCACCTTATTACATTCAAATGATTTGCATGGGGATTTTCTTGCGGAAAAGATAGACGATAAGCGCATGGGTGGCATTTCCATGCTTTCTGGCTATATAAATAAAGTACGAACCGAGGAAAAAAACGTTATTTACGCCATTGCAGGCGATATGTTTAGGGGCTCTGTGATAGATTCAGAATTTAAGGGTATCTCTACCATTGAAATTATGAACCTAGTTGCACCAGATGTGGTTACTATTGGTAACCACGAGGTTGATTATGGTGTACCTCACTTATTGTTTTTAGAAAAGTGTGCGAAGTTTCCTATTATAAATACTAACCTATTTATAAAAACCACTATGACAAGGCTTTTTAAAAACCACCATATAATTGAAATAGGTGGCATGAAAATTTTGTTTATAGGTATTATCACCGAGGAAGTTTTAGCGCAAACGAAGTGCGACCAAATAATTTCCACATTTTTAGATGTAGGCGAAGCCGCTGATGAAATAGGCAAAATTTGCGATACATATAACACCATTGATATTGATTTTACAGTTTTACTAACGCACATAGGTTTTGATGAAGATAAACAACTTGCTGCACAGCTTAAACCTGAGTGGGGCGTTGATGTAATAGTTGGTGGACACTCACACACCTTGCTGCAAAAACCTGAAAAAGTGAATGATATTTTAATTGTACAGGCAGGCACAGGTACAGACCAAATAGGACGCTTTGATTTAGTTGTTGATACAGATACAAATAGCGTACACAGCTACGATTGGCAAATTATAAATATAGACGAAACTAACTGCCCACGTGATTTTCAGCTAGAAAATATAATTACAAACTACAAAGAAATTGTTGATGAAAAATATGGGCGTATATTAACAAAATTGCCTACGGCTGTAACGCATCCCAGCCGAACTGAAGAAACTAGCGCAGGCAATTTATTTTGTGATATTTTAAAAGATGAATTTAACGTTGATATAGTACTTTTAGGCTCTGGCAGTATTAGGGTTGAAAGCCTAGGGCCTATTATTCGTTTATGTGATTTAATGGAGGCTTTCCCCTATAACGATGCTGTGTATCTACTAAATTTAACTGGTGCACAACTAAAGCACATTTTTAAACATTATTTACGAGATGAAGCTTTTGATGGTCATACCGAGTTTTACCAGTTTTCGTATGGGCTTAGGGTTACGTATAACCGCCAAACTAAAAAACTAGCAAAATTCAACCTCAACAAAAAAACGGTTGAGGATAATATGATTTACAGTGTGGCTCTGCAAAAATTTCATTATAGCAATATAGAAGCTTTTTTAGGTATAACACTAGCGGAAGCCGAGAAAGTAAGTAAGGCAAAAATCCTAGCTGCCTCGTGCGTAAACGTACTTGAAGAAGGTTTAATAAGTGGCATTTGCAAAAGTTTTAAAACAGATGCTCGCTTGCAAATTACAAGCGATTAAGTCAGGTTATAAAGCTGGTTTACTAACGTTTAAATACTGTATAATCTGCCATTGCAAAAGCTTCCCTTATGTAACTAGGCAAAATGTCAACAATAGGCATGCCTGAACTTACCATGCTAGTATTTGTAAAACCAGCTTGCTGTGCGTATAAATCCGCACGCCCACAATGAAAACCAGTTGTAACAAGCACGGTAGGTGCTGTTATATCAATATCTTGTTCTTGCAAAAGTGGTACAGCAAACATTAAATTTTCCTGCGTGGAGGTGCTTTTATCCTCTTTAATTATTTGCTCTGCTGGCACACCTTTTTCAATTAAATATTGCTCCATTGCAAGTGCTTCTGTTATAACTTCGTTCGAGCCTTGCCCACCACAAACTACGATAGTGGCATCTGTATTTTCAAGATAAAATTCATAGCCAGCGTCTAAACGCCCTTGCAACATTAGCGAGGGCGTTTCGCCGTTTATTCCACAGCCAAGTATAACAATTGTATCCTCTTGCCCTGTTGATGGGTTACCAAATTGCCCCCACAAAACACGGCCTAACATAGTTAAAAAAAATGCAAAACCTATTAAAAACACCACTAGCAAAACTAAACCTATGCCATGCGAAACAAATGCATTTATTTGTTTATAAAAACGGCTGTAAATAGCGCTAGAAATACCTATGCCCCACATCATAAAATGCCCAAAATTAAAATTTGCTGTAATAGTTATAACTAAAGCATTCAGCAAAAATACTAGCGCTATAACACTAAAAACCACTGTTATTATATCCAATTTCTTCATATCTCCAAATCCTTGCTATCGTAAATATTTTTTGCGACAGCTATTAAACCACCTTTTTGTGTTATTTCATCTATGGGGTAATCCCCCTCTATTTTACCATATTTCATAAAAATTGCACGGTCTATAAATTGTTCAATTTCGCCTAAAGCGTGCGTGGCTATAACAACTGTGTCGTCGTCCTCTAAAAAAGCAGCCATTAGTTTTAAAAAATTCGCACGTGTAAATAAATCACTGCCTAAAAAAGGCTCGTCCATAAAAATATATTTTGCCTTTTTTGCAAAACCAATTGCAAGCTCTAATTTCGCCTTTTGCCCTTTTGAAAAACTTTTAACTTTGCCCTCTTTTGAAAGCTCGAAAAACTCAACTAGCTTTTCAAAACGTTCTGCATCAAATTTTTCAAAAGCGTTTTCATAAAAAGCTAGGTGTTCTGCTATATCCCACTCCAAAAAAAGGCTTAATTCCTCGCTTATACATGCTATATCATTATAATGTTTATAATTTAGCTTTTCATCGTTAATTGTCACTGTGCCTTTTTGTGGTTTTAAAATGCCAACTATATTTTTTATAAGTGTAGTTTTGCCAGCGCCGTTTTCGCCAAAAAGGCCTACAATTTGCCCTGAGGGTATTTCTAGGTTTATGTTAACTATACCTCTAGTCTTAGAGTAATCCATGCATAAATTTTCAGTTTTAATCATTTGAAATCACCCTCCTTCTAAATCACTAAATTGTAGGTTTGCCATGTTTCGTTGTGGGCCATAAATGGTGTATGAATTTAAACCATAACTGTTATAATCTAAATAAACATCGCTAAAAAGTGCGCCTACATAAACTTTTTCACCATTTTTTAATACTACTATACGATTGATTGAGTTATAATCAACTGCGCTTTCTGTTTTTGTATAATAATTATTATAATCATACTCTATTTTTTCAATCAAATATAGCTCTTCACCATTATAATGTGCATCTAAAATATACGCATTATGTGTGTTTTCATCATTAATTGTAAATTGCATTTCATCTTTGCTTTTTAGTGTGATTTTTCCATTTTCCATGCTAAAAACCCAAAAATTGTGTTTTTTGTTTTCTGTTATTGCAAGTGTCAAATAATCGCCATTTGTGTATATAGCTGGCGCAAATTCAAAGGTGAAATCCTCATCAATAAAAAATTCATCTAACCACTCACCGCTAACAGTATCAAAAGCTGCTACGGAATAATTAAACTCTTTTGCGTTTTTATCTCCAGTTGCAAAATGTATTTTAACCACATATAAAATATCGCCGTGTGAGATTATATTTGTCGGTGCTATGTTTGTTCCGTCATTTGCCACTAAAGGTATACTTGCAACTTGCTGTGAGGTGTTTTCTAGCTGTGTTTTGACAATATCATCGTTAAGCTCAATGGAAAGTCCCCACGAATAAGTCCCTGCTTTTTCGGTATTTAAAAGGTAAATTCCACTCTCACCCTCTGCACCATCTATAACTGGTACTATTGCGTATTTTTCACCATCAATATCTGCTACCATTTGGTCTAAGTTGGTATAATCCTGCACAGAATAATTAACATCAGTAAAACCATTAGTTTCAACATACTCTTCTCGATTGCCATCGACAATATTTACAGTTTCACTCTGAGTAAAATTTGCTGAAAAATTTTTGTTTACTATATAATCCGCCACCACTGCCTGAAAGTCACCAGTGCCATACAAGCCATACTTAGAGCTATGCCCATAATAAAAAACTGGTACTATTTCATTAGTTGAATATGTATTTTCAAATGCTTGTGTCTGTAAACTATCATCACTTTGTGCATAGAATTCTTCGCTTGAAATCAGCGTTTTTTCATAACCATCAGGCAAAAAAATATCTGACGCTATCCAGTACCATTTTTCTGGATAAATATCTTCTCTCGTAAATTGGTTATAGCCAGTATTTGAAAAAAAACTGTAACTATGCAAATCTGAATTTGTGCTTACAAGGCTAGTGCTATTTTTGCCCTGTATAGAAAATTCTACAAGGTAATTTCCACCATGTACAATGCCCTCAACGGCAATTTCCTCCATAAAACTAGCATCACCCTCAAAGGTTTGCAGCCATACCAAGTTTTCAGTTTTTGCGGCATTAATGTAATTAAGGCTATAAATAAATGCACTAATTATAACTATTATAAAGAGAAACAAAACCACTAAACAAATTGCAAAACGTTTGGTTTTTAAAATTTTCATAGTACAACGCCCCTTTCTCAAAACTTTTTATAGGCACTAACTAGTGACAATATGCTAGATGCAAAAAGTGAAACAGATACAAATATAAACGATGCTATGTTATCAGTATTTGTGTAGCTTAACTCATCTAAAAAATATACAATTAATACAATTAAAGCAGCTAGCATTATCCAAGCAATAAAGGTATACTTGCTCACAACTTTGTGCGCTGTTTCAATAGCAAGCACAAAAAAAGTTGTTGTTATAAAAAATACATAAGCGATAATACTTATAAAAGCTATATTATTTGGAAAAAACACGCTCACCATAGAACCATATGAAGCCGCGCTCATAAGCCACGCACCTCTTACTAAAAATGGTAAACCATCCATACCACTTAGCAAAACCATAAATACCATAAGTTGCGTTAAATAAACAGCCACAACACTTAACAAGCAATAAAAGTACTTAACTAAAAAATTGCACACTTTAGGTACTGGTAAAGTACGTATTGCATAAAAACTATGCGAACCTTTAATATCTTTTAAAAAGATATATAAAGGTGTGCCTATTGCACTAATAATTAAAAATGATAAAAAAATATAATCAGCATTAGCACTATCTAGCACTGCATCCAACTTAATAGGTATATCTGCATGTACAACAAGGCTGTTTGCCACTTGCAACAGTAGATTAAACTGCACAATAAACAATATCACACAAAGAGCTATTATTTTATAAAGCACATAACTGCCCTCATATAATAGGTTAATTGCTATACCTTTTGTAAAATCCTTGTAAAGTGTTTTGTTTTTACTCATAATTGCCCCCTTTGTGTGATACTAATAGTACAGTTTTGAAATTTTTTCAAAATCTTAATTAGCAACAATAATATAACCACTAGAATTAAATTTGCAAATTTACTCGCCCCATAGTTTTGTTGTCATAGCTATAACTTCCTGAAAACTAACACCGCTTTGTTTTAATATTTCTAAAGTTTTTTTCATTTTATCTTCAACAAATTCTTTTTTTAGTTCGTTTATTTTTGCATCATCTATGCACAGCACACTTTTTGCACCTTGGCTATTTTCAATAAAACCATCGTCCTCTAGTTGTTTATATATTTTTTGTACTGTGTTTGGGTTAATGCTGAGCTGCACTGCTAACTTTCGGCGTGAGGGTAGCTCTTGCCCTGTTACAAGCTCTCCTGCAATAATTTTGCGCTTAATGTGATTTATCACCTGCACAAACACAGGCAAATCTGATGTAAATTTTAAATTTTCAAAGCTGTTATCCACAGTGCACCTCCTTTCAACTGAACTATTCAAGTAGTACAGTTTTAATGTATCACCTATTTTATGTTTTGTCAATACTAAATTTCATTTTTTCAATTAAAAGTGCAATTTAACCAAATATTTGTTAAATGCTTAACAATTATGCGCTATAAATCAGAAAATTAGCCCATAATAAAAATATACACTAGCTCTTTTTTGAAAAATATGTTATAATGTGCTTGTACTATGATTTATAGAAAAGTGTGCGTAGCACAGATAAACATCAACAGTTCGGAGGAACATAAAAATGCGTAAAACGAAAATTATTTGCACCCTAGGCCCAGCGACAGACAAAGGCGATGTATTGCGCCAACTTATCGAAAACGGCATGAACGTTGCTCGTTTTAACTTCTCTCATGCTGACCATGCTGAACACGGCGAGCGTTTTGATCAACTTTGCGCTATACGTGAAGAATTAGACATGCCTGTTGCAGCTTTGCTTGACATGAAAGGTCCTGAAATCCGTCTTAAAAAATTTGCAAACGGCGTAGAAATTCTTGACGTTGGCCAAACATTTACATTGACAACACGTGATGTACCTGGCACTAAAGAAATTTGCTCTGTAAGCTACAAAGATCTACCAGGCGACGTTAAAGTTGGCGGTGACATCATGCTTGACGACGGTTTAATCCGCCTAAGCATCATGGAAATTAAAGATACCGACATCATATGTAAAGTTATGAACACTGGTAAAGTTAAAGATAACAAAGGTGTTAACGCACCTGGTGTTCACTTATCTATGCCTTACATGAGCCAAAAAGATTACGAAGACGTACTTTACGGTATCGAAAGAGGCTTTGATTTTATCGCTGCTAGTTTTGTGCGCACAGCTCAAGACGTTGACGATATCCGCCAAGTTCTTAATGCTCACAACTCAAAAATCCGCATAATTGCTAAAATCGAACACCGCGAAGGTGTTGACACCCTAGACAGCATACTTTCAGTAGCTGACGCAGTTATGGTTTCTCGTGGTGAGATTGGCGTTGAAATTGATTTTACAGATATAACTGGTTTACAAAAAACTATCATTTATCGTTCTTTTGCTTATGGTAAACCAATCATCACAGCTACACAAATGCTAAACA
>CAYJJL010000048.1:11147-11365 GCA_964370455.1 uncultured Faecalibacterium sp. | reverse complement strand
AAACGTAATGTTAAACAAATTAGGTTTTGAATCAATATACTTTATGGTTAAGCCTGAATACTTCCAAGGTATTTATACTTTAATGACAACATGGCAAACAGCAGGTTTTAACGCTATCGTTTACATTGCAGCTATAGTTGGTATTGACCAACAGTTATACGAAGCAGCTCGCGTTGATGGTGCAGGCAAATGGAAACGTATAATACATATTACACTAC
>CAYJJL010000048.1:6635-11137 GCA_964370455.1 uncultured Faecalibacterium sp. | reverse complement strand
CAGACGTTATTGCAACATATGCTTACCGCATAGGTATGGAAATGAATGACTATGGTTTATCAACAGCAATAAGCTTGTTTGAGGCTGTTATAGCGTTAATCATGGTTGTAGGCGCAAACAAATTAAGTAAAAAAATAACAGATTCAGGCGTTTGGTAAGGGGGAAGGTAATATGTTTAAAAAGAAAGAACAACACCGCATCATTGAGGGTCGTGGTGAGCGTATATTTAATATATGCATGAATATTTTTGGCGTTTTACTATCACTATTAGTGCTTTACCCAATTTATTATACATTTATAGCATCGGTAAGTAATCCATTTTTAGTAAGTAATGGCTCGGTTATGTTTTTACCACAAGGTTTTAGCCTTGAAAGCTACGTAAAAGCTTTTGAAAAAGAGTTTTTAGTTACATCATACTTAAATACAATTTATTACACAGTTGTTGGTTTAATTGTTAATATGGCTTTTACCACAACAATGGCTTATGCATTGTCAAAACAACGTTTAATTGCTCGTAAATTTTTTACACTATTTACCGTTTTTACAATGTGGTTTACAGCAGGTTTAATTCCAACATACTTAAACTTTAAAAACTTAGGCATGCTTGATACACGTACAGCAATCATTTTAGGTTTTGCAGTTAATACATACAACCTAATTATTATGAAAAGCTTTTTTGAGCAAGTACCAGCAGAACTTGAAGAAGCCTCATTTATGGATGGTGCAAACAACCTAATAATTTTCTGGAAGGTGTATATGCCACTTTCAAAACCAGCGCTTGCAACAGTTGGTATGTTCTATGCGATGTCACGTTGGAACTCATACTTCTGGGCGATGAACTTAATCACAAGTGATGAAAAACTACCATTACAAGTTTACCTTAAAAAAATGTTAGTTGATCAATTTACAACAACCGATGAAGCTGCTATAGTTACAATGACAAGCACAACATCACCAACAACTATAATTTATGCAACGATTATACTTGCTATTATTCCTATGTTAGTTGCATATCCATTTGTACAAAAATATTTTAAAACTGGTACAACCCTTGGCGCTGTTAAAGGTTAACGGCAACATTAATTTCGTTTATGGTGTGCATAGCAGTCAAAGATTATGCACAGTATGTAAATAAAACAAAGATATAAAAACAAGGAGAGAAAACTATGAAAAAAATATCACGTCGTAATTTTTTAAAAACTACTGGTGTTGTAGCAACAGCAGCAGGTCTTGCAGCTTGTGGCGAAACAGCTTCATCTGAAGTAACTAGCACAAGCACAAGCACAAGCACAGGCACAAGTTCAGAAACAGGCACTGCACTAGAGGGCAACTTAATAAGTGCAGAACCAGTTACTTTTACAATTTTTGCAACTAAAAACGGTGTTCCTTTTGACAAAGAATTTCCAGTCTGGCAAGAATTAGGCAAAAACACAAACGTTTACTTTGATGGCATTTTATCTTCAGCTGACTCTGACGATGCAGCAGCTTGGAACCGTATGCTAGCAAGTGGCGAACTACCTGATGTTATTTCTTACAGAGTAACAGCTGAGCTTGAAAAACTTGCAAGCGAAGGCGGTTTGTTACCGCTTAACGATCTTATCAAAGAGCATGGCCCTAATATACAAGCTGCTTTTGATAAATTTGAAGGTTTTGAAGCTGGTTGTACAGCACTAGATGGTAACATCTACGAAATACGCCGTGCTACTGAACTATATCCAGCTGAATACTGGTGGATACGTAAAGACTGGCTAGATGAGCTAGGTTTAGAAATACCTGTAACAGTTGATGATTGGCATGATGTTTTGCTTGCTTTCCGTGAAAAAGATCCAAACGGCAATGGTCAAACTGACGAAGTACCTCTATTTGACCGTGCTGGCTGGAAAATGCCTGACGAATACTTATGGTTATGGAACTCTTCAACAGAATTTTATGTTTTTGATGGCAAAATGGTTTTTGAACCACTAGAAGAAGATTTTAAAACAGCTGTTACAAACCTTGTACAATGGTGCGAAGAAAAACTTGTTGACCCAGAAATATTCACACGTGGCCCTACAAGCCGTGACGTATTGCTAGGCGGTAACTTAGGCGGTGCAACACATGACTGGGCATCTACTGCTAACTATAACGACACCTTAGCGGCTGATATCCCTGGCATACACTTAATTGCAGTTGCACCACCAGCTGACCAACATGGTAACGTTTATGAGCGTACACGTCGTGGCGGCGGCGGTAACATTGGCTGGGCAATATCCTCAATGTGTAAAGACCCTGTAACATTGATTAAATTTATCGACTACATGTTTACAGAAGAAGCTCTAAACCTAACAAACTATGGTATCGAGGGCGACACTTACACAATGGACGCAGAAGGCAATGTAACATACACAGATAAAATTATGAACACTGATTCAACTCCTCTAAACGAATTGAACGCACTTGGTGTTTCATACCAAGCACCTGGTATTCAATACGCTGCTTATGAAATAGCTTTCATGAACCCAGAGGCTAAAAAAGCTACAGAGCTATACGATAGCCACCGTGAATGGTACCGCGAAGGTGAAGCACCATATGCTGATGGTCGCTTAAAATTAAGCTACTCACCAGAAGTTGCTGATGAATACACAAAAATCATGACACCTATCCGTACTTATGTTGATGAAAAACTACAAGGCTGGATGCTAGGTACTTCTAAATTTGAAGATGATTATGATGCATTTATCCAAGAGCTACAAGATAGAGATATCGAGCGTGCAATTGAAATTAACCAAATTGCATACGAAACATGGCTTGCAACACAATAATAACTGTGTTAACATTTAAATAGTTATTAAAATAAAATGTAAAATAAGGGGCTGTGGCACAAAACTGTTTGTTGAGCGCCACAGCCCCTTTTTATTATTGAAAGGATTTTTTTATATGAAAAAGCCTAATATAATTGTATTTGTAGCCGACCAATTAACTTGGAATGCTTTACCGTGCTATGGCAACACTTACGCAAAAACACCTAATATAGACACTCTTGCTGAAAACGGGACATTTTTTGATAGTTGCTACACTCCTTGTCCGTTGTGCCAGCCAGCACGTGCATCTTTTTGGACAAGCAAATATCCGCACGAAATAGATGTTTTATCCAATGGTAAAAACTACCCAGTGAGCGAAGTTACAAAAGAAACACCTACACTAGGTGAGTGCTTTAATAACGCAGGTTACGACACAGTGCATTTTGGTAAAAAACATGACGCAGGTGCTTTGCGAGGTTTTACATGTGCAAGTGAAGATGAAATTGTTAAACCCTCTGAAAGTGGTATTTATGTAAACATGGATACATATGCTGATTATTACACAACAGAAAAAACAGTGGAATATTTGCAAAACCGCACAAGTGAAAAACCACTGCTTTTAGTTGCAGATTACGTCAACCCACATACTATTTGTGGTTGGATAGGCGATAATAAAGGTGAGCATACAGATAAACCATATAATGGCATTTTGCCAGAATTACCAGAAAATTTTGATTTTGATGATATAGCAAACCGCCCTTTACCAATACAATATATTTGTTGCTCGCATAATAGACAAGCACAAACTGAAGGCTGGACTAAAGAAAACTTCCGCCATTATTTAGCTGCTTACTATGAATACACAGCAATGATGGATAAAGAAGTTGGTATTGTTTTAGAACAGTTAAAGCAAAGCATAGATATGGAAAACACACTTGTAGTGTTTATGGCGGATCACGGGGATAGTATGACATCACGTGGGCGTGTTACAAAGCAAGTTGATTTTTATGAAGAAGTTACACGTGTACCATTTATTTTTAGTGGTAAAGGTGTAAAAAATAGCAAAAAACCAATTAAAGGTTTAACCTCACTTTTAGATTTATTCCCTACACTTTGCGATTATGCAAATATAGAAATACCTAATGGCCTACGTGGTGAAAGCTTATGTGCCTCAATAACAAAAGGCGGAGCACCAAAAGCCGAATATGTGGCATACAGTGTGGGGTTTTACTGTTTCACGAGGGCGCATGATTGTTTGTGATGGTTTTAAATATTCAAGATATTTAGAACAAAATGATGAGGAACTTTACGATTTAGCAAACGACCCATATGAAAAAACAAACCTTGTACAAAATGCAAACTATAAAACAAGGCTTGAAAGCATGCAAACTTTGTTAAACGATGCTATAAAACAAACAAATGACCCATTTGAAAGCATGGAGTATTATGCAGCTGAAAAATGGCGTAGCCACGAGCTTGGGTACAATAAACATAAAGGTGATGCTGCACCAATGCAACCATTTTCCAAAAAGTAAATCGTTTAGCTATATAGACAAATTAAACATTGTAAGTTATACTTATAAAGTAATAGGTGATAATGGATTTATAAATACATTATCATAGATTGAACGTCTAATATTAAGTAATTTAATAAAATAAGTGAGGTTATTTAAATGATAAAGAAAATTTTAGTTTACATTTTTGCAGACCATTGGAGCGCAG
>CAYJJL010000048.1:0-6625 GCA_964370455.1 uncultured Faecalibacterium sp. | reverse complement strand
CTAACTTTGATGCTTTCCCCGCAGAAAGTTTTGATTTTAATAGTGCCCTTAGCACATATCAACTATGCTCGCCACACAGTGCGGATATGCTAACAGGTAAGTATCCTTTCTGCTGTGGTTTTTGGACCAATAGTAAAATCGGCTTAGATGAAATTGTAATGCTTAAACCACAAGAGGTTACAATAACAGATGTTTTGCATGAGCAAGGTTACCACACAGCGTATCTTGGTAAATGGCATTTAGATGGCAGTGATTTAAACTTTAGCGAAAACCCAAGCAGTGGCTGTGTAGGTTGGGATGCATACACACCAGAGGGCGAGCGTCGCCACCATGTGGATTTTTGGTACTCATACGGTGCTATGGATAAACACATGAACCCACACTACTGGACAGGCACAGACCCTGAGCGCATTACACATACACAAAAATGGTCGCCAGAAGTTGAAACAGAAGTTGCACTTGATTTTTTAGAAAACACATGGGATAAAGAAAAACCATTTAATATGGTTATTTCTTGGAACCCACCCCACAGCCCTTATGATCAAGTACCTGATAGATATTATGATAAAGTTAAAGATAGAGAAATTAAACTTAAAGAAAGCGTACCAGAAGAATTTAGAAGTAACCCTGATTATATAACTGAGCACAGGCAATATATAGCCGCTGTTGAAGGCTTAGATGATAATTTTGGCAAAATAATAGCGTATCTAAAAGCAAATGATTTGTATGAAGATACTATAATTGTGCTTTCAGCTGATCATGGCGATTGTATGGGTGTGCATGGACTTTATGGCAAAAACTATTGCTATGAGGAAAGCATACGCATACCATTTATGATAAAAGCAGGCACCATTGGCGAAAGTGATGCACTTTTTTCAAGCCAAGACCATATGCCTACCTTGCTAGATTTGCTAGGTGTAGAAATACCAGATACAGTACAAGGTATTAGCTTTGCAAACTTAATACGTGGCGAAAAAATGGAAAACGAGCCAGAAGATGCATTCATATGTATGTTCCCTGGTATGCCATACCTTGTAAATTCTTTTAGAGATAAAGGTTTATATAACAAGAGTTTTGGCTGGCGTGGTATATGCACCAACACACATACTTACCATGCATATAACGGCACTTTATATGGCGAAAAACCAAGGCGTGAACTTTTTGATAATGTAAACGATCCTTGCCAATTACACCCAATTGAACTTTCAGCGGAAGAACTTGTATTTTGGAATACAAAACTAGAAAAATATCTAAAACTAACAAACGACCCATTTTTAGTTGATTTTTCAAACTGAAAATGATTAATGAAATAGGAGTAATACTATGGCACAAACTATTGAAAAAATAATGAATTACCCTACCTTAGAGCAAGGCGACGTTGCTAATGCTATTAAAGGTGCTACAAAAATTATCAGCGCAATTTTACCAGATTACACTGAAAAATTTCCTATGTGTAACTCTGAGGGCGGCTTTTACCCACAGGTTGAAAATGATGACTGGACAACAGGGTTTTGGACAGGCTCGCTATGGCTTGCATATGAACTAACTGGCGATGAAAGCTACCGCAAAGCAGCAGAGGTGCAAGTACAATCCTTCTTGCATCGTATCGAAAACCACATCGCTGTAAATAACCATGACATGGGCTTTTTATATAGTCTTTCTTGCGTGGCTGCGTATAAACTAACAGGTAGTGAGGATGCAAAAAAAGCGGCTATACTTGCAGCTGATAATTTAGCTTCACGCTATCGTGATGTAGGTAACTTTTTACAAGCGTGGGGCACACCAGGCGACCCTGCTGAATACAGGTTAATTATTGATTGCCTACTAAACTTACCATTACTTTACTGGGCAAGTGAGGTTACTGGCCATGCATCATATGCCGAAAAAGCTGAAAACCACATTAAAACAGCGATGAAGTGCGTGCTACGTGAGGATAACTCTACATACCACACACATTATATTGATATGCAAACTGGCGAGCCAACAACAGGCATCACTCGCCAAGGTAACCGCAATGATTCAGCATGGTCACGTGGGCAAGCATGGGGCATTTATGGCACAGCACTAAGCTATAAATACCTAAAGGACGAACAATATATAGGTATGTTCCGCCGTGTTACAGATTACTTCCTAGAGCAATTGCCTGAAGATTTAGTACCATACTGGGATTTTGATTTTGACACAGGTAGCGACGAACCTCGTGATTCTTCCGCTAGTGCAATAGCTGTTTGTGGTATGTACGAAATGGCAAAGTATCTAGAAAAAGATGAAGCAGAAAAATATACAAAACTTGCTGACCGTCTATTAAAAGCGCTTATAACACACTGCGCAAATGATGATTTAACTGTTTCGAACGGTTTATTACTACACGGCACTTACGCACGTGCCTCTGAGTTTAACCCATGCCGTAACCGTGGTGTTGATGAGTGCAACACTTGGGGAGATTACTTCTACCTTGAGGCATTAACAAGGTTAACTATAAACTGGAACCTTTACTGGTAATTAATTTAATACAGCTCCACTTAATGTTTATATGTTAGGTGGGGCTGTTTGTGTAGTTAAAAGCGTAACGTTTAATTTTGGTAGTTTTATAGTTGTTTATTTGTTAAGCTCAAAGCATTTCAAAATCGATTATAAAATATAAACCATAAATAGGATATCTTAATCAAATATTAATTGCATTATGTTGAAAAGGAGTTAACATGAGTTATAAAAATCCAATAGTACCAGGATATTTTCCAGACCCTAGCATTTGCCGTGTAGGTGATGATTTTTACATGGTGCACAGCACGTTTGAGTATTTCCCAGCGGTACCAATAATGCATAGTAAAAACCTAGTTAACTGGGAGCAAATAGGCTTTTGTGTTACAGAGGAAAGCTATCTTGCATTAGGTGGCTGTAAAAATAGTGGTGGTATTTATGCGCCAACTATACGCCACCATGATGGTGTTTTTTACATGACAACAACTGACATTTCAGGTATACGCAATTTTTATGTTACAGCAACAAACCCAAAAGGACCTTGGTCAAAACCTATTTTAGTTGATTTTCCTGGGATAGACCCAAGTTTTTTCTTTGATGATGACGGCAAAGTTTATTATATGTCAACCTCAAAAATGGTAGATGGCATACAAACCACACTTATTGCCGAAATTGATATAAAAACAGGGGAGTGCTTAACTGAAAAACGTGAGCTTTGGGGCGGTACTGGTGGGCGTTTCCCTGAGGGGCCTCACATTTATAAAAAAGATGGTTGGTATTACGCCTTACTTGCGGAGGGCGGTACAGCCATGGGGCATATGGTAACAATGGCACGTAGTAAAAATATCTATGGCCCATATGAGGCTGCCCCTCAAAACCCTATTTTAACACACAGGGAAATAGTTAACACTAAAATACACGGCACAGGGCATATGGATTTAGTAGAAGATCAAAACGGCAACTGGTGGGCGGTTTTCCTAGCATTTAGGATAAGTGAAAACTATTTTCATCATTTAGGTAGGGAAACTTTCCTCGCACCTGTAACGTGGCAAAAAGATGCTTTCCCTTTAATAAATGCAGGCAAAACAGTAACGCAAGATATGCCATGCGATAATTTACCTGCACCAGTAATACCAGTTGAATGGAGTTTTGAGGATAGTTTTTGCAAAGAAACTTTGGATTATCGCTACATGTTTTTACGTAAAAGCTCACTAGTGCCATATAGTTTAGATAATGCATTGTATTTAAAAGGCAACGGCACGCATTTAGATGAAATGGGAACACCTAGTTTTATATCTTTTAGGCAAAATCAGTTTAATTGTGAGTGCAGTGCTAAATTTATTACTGAATTTAAAGATAATTCTCGTGTTGGTATAAGTGCATTTTACGATAACACAAGGCATTTTGATATTTACTATAATGGCAAAGCTGTTGAAGTTTATAAATGTTTTGATGATATGAAACACATCGTGGCGAGCGTACCTTATAGCAAAAAAGATGTTGTGCTTTCAATATCTAGTGATGGTATTAAATATTATTTTGGTTTTGGTGAAACAACACAAGAGGCAAAGCAAAGCATAATTGCAAGTGGTTATACAAGGCATTTATCTTCGGAGGCTGGTATTATGAGTTTTACAGGGCTTATGTTAGGCATATTTGTGGACGGTGGTACACAAACACAAACAAAAGTAACATCTTTGAAATATAAAGCGGAATAAGCATAATAAATTTTGATATATAAAACAAAAGATGAAAAATATAATAACATAAAAGGGAGAAAAATCATGGCAAAAACAAAACTAACTATTGATGGCACAAGGTTTCGCATTAATGGGGATTTAATTTATTCGGAAATAGCAAATTGTAACCCTAAATATCACGGTATGCTGATGAACAGCCGTATGATACAAGGCATTTTTGATAGCAAAAACCGCGAGCAATTTAACCGATATGCCAAAACATTTGACCCTGATACAAACACAAACGAACTTATTGAGGCATTGCCACAATGGTATGCAAAAGGTTTGCGTGCGATTACAGTTGGTGTACAAGGTGGTGGTTCATGCTTTACTGTTAAAGGCTATAATTTGTTAAATAACCCATACTCTGCCGATGGTAAAAGTGTGGATAGCGCATATTTAGAGCGTTTAGATAGATTAATCAATGCTTGTGATGAAATGGGCATAATTGTAATGGTTAGCTTTTTGTATTGCGAAAATATCAAGTTAATGGCTGGTGCACAGCCAGTTATAAACGCTGTAAAAACTATGTCTAGCTATTTAAAAGCAAAAGCATATACAAATGTTATTATTGAGGTTGCTAACGAGTATGATATTAAACCTTACGAAAATTATCCTATAGTTCACCAAGCACAAGGAATGGTTGCTTTAATTGATATAGCTAAAGAATATTCTGGCGGGTTGCCAGTTGGTTGTAGCCCAGGCGGTGGCACAATTAATGAGGAAGTATGCAAGGCAAGCGACGTTGTGTTGTTACACGGTAACGGACAAAGCCGGGGTGAGCTGTATAATCTATTGCAAAAAGCAAGGAAATTTTGCCCCGATAGCCCTATTGTTATAAACGAAGACTCACCAGCTATAGGGCAAATAGCAGTTTGTGAGGAACTTGCTGTATCGTGGGGTTATTATAACAATATGACAAAGCAAGAGCCACCAACATATTGGGAAATTACTAAAGGTGAGGACGAATTTTTTGCGTATCGCATGGCAAAAATGCTAGGCATTGAGCAGGAAGAAATACCAGAGGAAAACCAATATTATCTACAAGGTCTGGAAGAACATATGCATTGCAATAACGAAAGATTTTTAAGGGTTGCGTCTCTCTACCCTGAAAAAATTGATTTTGTGCGTTTTTATTGCAATGGAGAGCATGTTTATACTTGTTATGATGAAACATTTATGATGAATTACGAGTGCAACTGGCGACAAAAAGGTGTGCAAACAAAAAATGGCGATGTTTGGAGCGCAGAAATAACAATGCGAGATGGCACCGTTAAAATTATAACTGAAACGGTTAAAAATATATAATTAAAACATGAAAAATCACTTAACATTTGCTGTGAAAAAAACGATGATGTTAAGTGATTTATTTTTTTGTTGTTGGTTTGTCAAATGTGAATTGTTGCTATTAATAAATGGTTTTGGTATAATACTAATATATTTAAGTGAAATTAATTTGTAAAATTATTTATTAATTACAAAAAATATTGAAAGTTATAGGTGAGTTATGAAATTAGTAATTAAGAATATAGTAAAATCATATGATAAAAAATATGTAATAAATGGTGCGAATTTTACTTTTGAAAAAGGTAAAATTTACGCACTTTTAGGTAGAAATGGCTCTGGTAAAACGACACTTTTTAACTGTATTAACGAGGATATTGAAGTTGACACAGGTGCTTTTTATTTAAACGAAAATGATGTGAATGCACCGCTAGCTATAGATGATGTAGGCTATGTTTTATCAACGCCATCAGTGCCGAGCTTTTTAACTGCTAGAGAGTTTGTAAAATTTTTTGTTGATATTAATAAAGCAAAACTAACGGATACTAAAACTGTAGATGAATATTTAGATATTATAGGCATTGAAGAAGAGGATAAAGATAGGTTGTTAAAAGGTTTTTCGCTAGGGATGAAAAACAAAATGCAGATGTTAGTAAACTTTATTGCAAGGCCAAAAGTGTTTTTGTTAGATGAACCTTTAACATCTTTTGATGTAGTTGTTGCAGTTGAGATGAAGAAGTTTTTGCTATCTATAAATAAAGTCCATATCATAATTTTTTCAACACATATTATGGAGCTTGCAATGGAGCTTTGCGATGAGGTTGTAATATTATCTGAGGGGGTGTTAACTAAAGCGCCAAAAGATAAAGAAGCTGTAATTGAAATATTAAAGCGAGGTGCAAGCGATGAATAACACCTTTAAAATGCTACACTCAATACAAAACACATATAGAGCAAATAGCATAGTGTATTACTTAAAACACTTGCCTTTTATTGGCGCATATATACCATATAGTTTATACTCAAACTCAACATGGAAAAGCCTAGTATCAGTGTTTAGCATAGGTTATGAGATAGTAAGAATATTTTTGTTTAAGTTTGTTTATATTGCAGTTTTGTTG
>CAYJJL010000047.1:0-11369 GCA_964370455.1 uncultured Faecalibacterium sp. | reverse complement strand
ACTTGGTGCAGGTTTTAATGCAGATAAATAATATAATAATGCGGTAAAGGTTTACACTATTTCTGATTTTGAAGGTGAACAAAGTTTACAATATCTTGGTAGTACACCGCTTTCAGATTATGAAGGGCCAGTATCTTCTAATTTAGTAGTAGAATATAGACCTAATGAATTTGAAACAAATTTAGTGGTGACACTGCCAAGAAAAAGCTGGGATTGGGACTTTGAGTATAGAGAATATTTTATTGAAGATAGCGAGTACTTTGGTTACACCGCAGTTGTAAGTGAATTTGATCAAATGAATGGTCTAGGAGATTTTATAACTGAAGGTGGCGAAACACTAACACGAGATGAATTTAATGAAATATACGGTACACAAGAGGATAGTATTGCACATTATATAAGTAACCAAACCATACAAATAATAGATGGCATAAGAGATATTAACCCTAAAACTATAAGTTTTTTATCAAATTATTCAAACGGGGAAGATCATCAAAGTTTAATGAATTTTAATGACGGCGCGTTTGTTCTGCGTGAAATGGATACAACGCTATATCCGCCTGAATACCCTGTGATAGATTTCTTTACAGGTGTTCTGGAAAAAGATTATGAATTACTAGCAAACGCACTTTCAAATAACAATGCCGAAAATGTAATGGCGTGGGCATATAATTATGATTCTGTGCCAGGTTTTATAATTTCTAACTTTCAAATTACAAGCTATGATGATGTTTCAAGGTTTAATATAGGCATTGCAGAATCTATGGAAATGCATTATGAAGCACGTACAGATGTAGAGCAAATGAGCGTTATAGTTTGTGATGTAATGCAAATAAGTGATGCACAAACACCAGCGCCAGCACATCCAGAACTAAAAGGGGAAAAAATAAGATACTTCTTTATGGTTGAGTCGCAAGATAGTAGTGGTGAAAATTGGACAATCGATGCATTTTTTACAGATGAATTTGAAAAAGAAAATGAAAACGCAATAAACGTAATGTGGATTTCGACTATATATGATGAATTTGAAAGTGTAGAAGAGTATAGAGGTTATGTGCTAGAAGCAGCGTATCCATATTTGCCAGATGAAGAAGCTTATATCGCAATGATAGGCGATGATTTAACCTCAAAATTATTATTGATTGAAACAACTACATATGCAGATGAATTTTATATTTATGAAAATATAAATGGTGGCAGGGGCGAGTTACATTATGACCACTATGATCATTTTTCAATGCAAGCGCCAATGATTATTGCGGTAGGCGGTGATACTTTCCCTAGTATACAAGTAGTTTGTGTTACACAAATGGGTATAGAATATAGTTATGTTGTAGATTTTGATGAAGATCAATTTGATCTTATTTACAACGACTATTCAGGCGAGATAGCGAAAATTCGCTAATTATGTACGAAAATTATGTGAGGACGTAATTTTAATAAATAAACACCAAAAAAGGAGATTATTATGGGATTTTTTGATAAAAAGTTTTGTGACATTTGCGATGAAAAAATAGGCTTACTAGGTAACCGAAAATTAGAAGATGGCAACCTTTGCAAAGACTGTGCAAAAAAGTTATCACCTTTTTTTAGCGATAGGAGAAATTCCACAGTAGGCGAAATTAAAGACCAACTTGCATACCGTGAAGAAAACGAGCAAAAAGTTAAGGATTTTAACCCTACAAAAGTTATTGGTGGCAGTAACTTAATTTGTATAGATGAAGATAATAAAAAATGGCTGTTTACTCGCACACGTAACTGGCGAGATAACAACCCAGATATTATTGAGTTTTCACAGGTTACTGGTTGTGATTTAGATATTGATGAAAATAAAACTGAAAGATATACAAAAGACTCTGAGGGTAATCGTATAAGTTATAACCCACCACGTTATAATTACAGTTATGATTTTAATATGTCTATTTACATAAACTCACCTTGGTTCGATGAAATTAAATTTAAATTAAATGATGATGATATAGAAAACCGCACTTGTTTAGAGTATAAAGAAGCACAGAAAGACGCTAACGAAATCAAAGACCTTTTAACAGGTTTAAGGCAAAGTGCAAGGGATGAAGTTGCTGCTGCAAATGCACCAAAAACAGTGGTAACTTGCCCTAATTGCATGGCAAATACAATGCCTGATGCTAGCGGCTGTTGCGAATATTGTGGCGGACCTTGTATATAATTTTTTGTAAATAACCAGATTTTAAAAGGTGGTACAAAGATGCAAAAAGTACTAAAAGTTATTGGTATAATATTTTTGGTGATAGTGTCGCTATTTATTTTGCTTGTGGTTGTCATGGTGGTTGTTAGGTCAATAGAAAATTATATTGATGAACAAAAAGCAAAGGAGCGCAAGTTAATATATGACGATACAGGGCACACTATTATAAGTTCTTTTGAGATTTCCAACTGGAGCAGCAATACAATGGAGGAAAATTCAAAACCTAATGGTTATACTTACCACTTAAACCACAATGAACTTATATGGGAAAACAATGACACAGAAAAAAGAGTGGTGTTATCTGTGGAAGATAGGCAAGAACTTGAAATAAAGCTAGATGCTATAATTAATGATTTTAATTTAAAAGAATGGGAAGGCGAGCACAGCGCGGAGTTTTTTGCCATGGATATGAATAGTAGTTTTATTTTTAAGGTTGAGTATATAGACGACACAAGTATTAGTTGCAAAGGTTATTTTTGGACACCTGAAAACGTTGGAGAAGTTTTAACGGAAGTTGAAAAAAATTTTGCAGAGTATATTGATTTAGAAGAATAATTATTAATAATAAAAAAGGAGCATACTATGGGTTTAATTAAAGCAGCATTAGGCGCAGCTGGCGGCACACTTGCCGACCAATGGAAAGAATATTTTTATTGCGAAGCATTACCACCTGAAGTATTAGTGGCAAAAGGTGAAAAACGCACTTCTGGGCGTTCCTCAAATACTAGCGGTAGTGATAATATCATAACAGATGGTTCAGCAATTGCTGTTGCGGATGGTCAATGCATGATGATAGTTTCAAACGGACGTATAGTTGAAGTTTGTGCAGAGCCAGGTGAGTTTGTTTTTGATAACTCAAAAGAACCAAGTATTTTTGGCGGTAAGAGCCTAGGCGATAGCTTAAACATGTTTATGGAAAAGTTTGGCGAGCGTTTTGCTTATGGTGGGCAAGCAGCAGGCGACCAACGTGTTTATTACTTTAACACTAAAGAAATTATTAGCAACCGCTACGGTACAGCAAGCCCAGTGCCTTTTAGGGTAGTTGATGCAAATATTGGTTTGGATATAGATATTTCAATACGTTGTAACGGCGAATATAGCTATAAAATAACTAACCCTGTTTTATTTTATACAAATGTTTGTGGCAACGTTAGTTATAGGTATACACGTAACGAGATTGATAGCCAGTTAAAAAGCGAATTATTAACAGCTTTACAACCTGCCTTTGCTAAAATTAGCGGTATGGGTATACGTTACTCTGCATTGCCAGGGCATACAATTGAAATTTCAAATGCTTTAAATGAAGTTTTAAGTAGCCAGTGGAAGGATAGACGTGGTATTGAAATTGCCGCTTTTGGTGTTAACTCTGTAACAGCCTCAAAAGAAGATGAAGATATGATTAAAGAATTGCAGCGCACAGCAGTTTTTAGAAACCCCAATATGGCTGCTGCAACTTTGGTTGGTGCACAAGCGCAAGCAATGCAAGATGCGGCTAAAAATGAGGGTGGCGCAATGATGGGCTTTATGGGCATGAACATGGCTGGCGGTGCTGGTGGCATGAATGCGCAAAACCTATTTCAAATGGGTGCACAGCAACAACAATATCAACAACCACAGCAACAGCAGTATCAACAAGCACCTATGCAGCAACAATATAAGCCACAGCAATCAGCGCCAGCGCCTAGCGCAAACACATGGAAATGTGATTGTGGTGGCGATAACACAGGTAAATTCTGTGCGCAGTGTGGTACGCCAAAGCCAGCACCAGCAGAAGGCTGGGGCTGTGCATGCGGAGCAAAAAATATGGGCAAATTCTGCCAGGAATGTGGCAGTAAAAAACCAGCAGATGCGCCACTATATGCTTGTGATAAGTGTGGATGGAAACCAGAAGATCCTAAAAATCCACCAAAATTCTGCCCAGAGTGCGGTGATATTTTTGACGAGAGTGATGCAAAATGAGTTTGTTAATTTTTGAAAAGTGTTTACAGCATAAATAGGCTTGCCAATGCGGCATAAAACAAGTTGAAGTTGTGCTGTTCGCTTAAGTAGCTAAAAATAAATGTTGCACGCTGGCTACTAAAGCCTAAGTGCAACATTTTGATTTTAACAGAAAACTAGGTGTGATAATGAGTGAAAATGTATTAAAATATCAATGCACTGCCTGCGGTGGTTCAGTGCATTTTGAACCTAACTCGCAAATGATAGTTTGTGATTATTGCGATACAAAATATCCAGAAAACTATTTTGATAATAAAAAAGAAATTGATACTAATGATGACGGCACTATAAACGAAAAAATAAACGATAACGATAAAATAGATTGGCGAACAGCCGGTTTTGTTACAGAACGTGATGTTGTTGAAGGGCAAGTTGGTTATATTTGCACCTCTTGTGGCGCTGAGATTTTATCCGATGGTAGCACTGCTGCAACGGAGTGTTTATATTGCTCAAATCCTGTGGTACTTAGCGATAATGTTAGTGGTATGCTTAAACCAGATTTTGTAATACCGTTTAAACTAGACAAAAAAGCAGCACAAAAACAATTGAAAAACTTTTATAACAAAAAAGTGCTATTACCTAATGCATTTAAAAGTAAAAATCGCATTTCAAAAATAACAGGTATGTATGTGCCGTTTTGGCTTTTTTCAGCAAAAGGTGATGGTTGGGTAGTTTTTGATGCACAAAAAAGTTCATCTAGGCGTAGTGGCGATTACATAGTTACAACTACAGACCACTATAAAGCAGAGCGTGAGGGCAGCTTGGAGTTTATAAAAATACCAGTTGATGCCTCGCTTAAAATGGAAGATAATTATATGGATGGTTTAGAGCCTTATAATTATAGCGAGTTAAAAGAATTTTCGTCGGTATATATGTCTGGTTTTTTGGCGGATAAATTTGATGTAGATGTAGAAAATTGCTCAAAACGAGTGATTGCTCGTGTTAAAAACTCCACGGTGGAAAAAATGAAATCAACAGTTATAGGTTACTCAAAAACAGTTACAAGGGCATCAAATATTAACATGCAAACAAATGATATACGCTATGTTATGTTGCCAGTTTGGATACTTAATACCGAGTACAAGGGTAAGTTTTACCATTTTGCAGTTAATGGGCAAACAGGTAAAGTATCAGGTGATTTGCCAATTTCAAAAATAAAGCAAAGTGTTTGGTTTTTTTTAGTTACAGCGGTTAGTTTTATGATTTTTTCTCAGTTTGGTAGATTACTTGTTAGTTCTATGTCAGGAGGTTAAAACATGAGAAGGATTATATTTTTATGTGTTGCTGTAATGCTAGTAACCTTTACACTCGGTTTGACAGCCTTTGCAAGGCAAGTGTTAAATGTTGATGACAACGCAAATATTTTAACACCAGAAGAAGAAACATATTTGCAAGAACGTATTGAGAAAATAGAAAAACTATATGGATATAACATAATATTAGTGTCAGCTGATAATTTTTTTGATGCCAGTAGCTTTTATGATTATGCTATAGATTATGATGATAATTATTTTACGTATAATAACATTGTGTTTTTTATAGGTTTTTATGAAAACTATTATGATTATTGGGTTAATGCATATGGTAGATTTGACGATGAAATTGAAGAGATAAGCACAGATAGAATTTTTGTGCAAGCTTTGGGTTTGCAAACATATGCAGAGATATATAACGAGTGGCTTGATATTATAGAAAGCCAGCTTGAGGGATATGTGCAACCTACATATGTAGATGATTTTATAGGCGTAGGTGGCACTATCGCAGGTTACGACCCTATGGTGGATGCGGGCGGTTTTTTTACAGAATTAGAAGAGCAAGCACTTTTTGAGCGTATAAAACTAGTGGAAGAAACTTATGATTTTGACATAACTTTTTTAACTATGGAAGAAATACCAAACAATGAAGAAATAATTGAATATTGTGATTGGTACCTTGACCTTGATACGCAAAGAGATGGCGTAGTTTTTGCAATTAATATCAATGGCGAACAACGAGGTTATGCAAGCTCTACCCGTAACGAAGCACAAAACATTTTTAGCTATGATGCACTAGATGCTATTGATGAGTATGTTGTACCAAAGCTTTCAGATGGTATGTATTATGATGCGTTTAATCTTTACATAGATTACACTATTGAGTTTCTGGAAGTGGCTAAAACAGGCGAATATTATACAGAACCTTTGCCAAGTTATTATTTATTGTTGTTTGTGTATGCAATCCCAGTGATGGTTGCATTGTTGGTTGGGCATATGGTAGCTAACGTGGTTTTAGTTGCATTTATGAGCACAGCCAAAATAAAAACTAATGCGTTTGATTTTATTAAAAAGGATAGTTTTATATTATCTAAAAATACAGATACTTTTGTAAAACAAACAGTAACTAAAAAATACTCACCTGCATCAACATCATCTAGTGGTGGTAGTAGTGGCGGTGGTGGTTCACGTAGTGGTAGAGGCGGTAGCCGTGGCGGTAGGTCTGGTAGTTTTTAGTTATAAGCGATATGTTGGTGCATTAATAACTTGTGTTATTTATAAAGTAAACAAATAATATGAGTGCTCGGTTTAGCATATCCACCATTTAGTGATATGACTTTGCTTATTCAAGGTAAGGAGATAGTAATGAAAAAATTGATTTTAGCAAGTGGTTTGCTTTTAACTATGTTATTTTGTGCTTGTGGCGATAGCAAAGAGCAAAGTAGTGGATTTTCGGATAATTTAGAGCAAGCGTTAGGTGGCATAACTTCGCAAAGTAGTTCGGAAAATGATAACACGCAAAATGAAAGCATAGCACCAGTTGAAAGCACAGTGCCAGCAGGTGTTGATTATAGTGCGTATTCTTCAATATTATATGCATATGAAAAAACTATGGTATTAGGCGGAGATTTTAGCGAAGACGCAAGCCGTGGTATGTTATATGCAGAACTTATCGATTTAAACAAAGACGATGTTTTTGAATTGGTAATAGGGCGTGTTTTTGAAACAGGTGAGTATGCAACACCAACAAGTAGTTATTTAGATAGCGATTTTCAAAATAGGGCTTTACATGTTTTTGCACTGGATGAACACGGTGGGGTAGTGCATGTAGAAAAGTTTCCGTTTGCATACGCTGCTTTTGATGGTATGTATCAATACACTGTGGAATACCTTGAGATTGATGGTGTAATTCACATGATAACAGGTACCAATGGTGGTTATGGATACACAACAGAGCATGTATACTGGACTTATGATGGTGTGGATATGCAGTATGCTTTTAATATTGGAATTGAAACCCAAATGAATGATCAGCAGATATATGAGTATGAATTTTATAAAAATACAGATGTTTTAGATAGTGATGAATATGATGAAATGCAACAAGCTACAACTGTACACGTTGTAAACAGTAACATAGGTACAGAAAATTATACTGAAATAACAGCGCAAACAGCAGAGTTTTTAAAAGATTACCCAGTTAAAAATTTTGTTAGTACAAGTGCAGTTTTTAATGATGGATCTTTTGTAATTGTTGAGGATGATATTGAAAATGGTTATATGCCTAGCGATGAAAAAGTTGTGGTTGATTTTATAAAAGCTATGGTTGCACAAGATTATGATGCTATGTATGGGCTTTCTATCAATGAAGAATTTGTTGATTATGTAATATCAAGAAGGGAAGAAAATTCGTTTTATCCTGGTATAATAATAGAAAGCGTGGACTTTACGTATGCTAGTGATATAAAAAAAGATTCACTTTTAGCGTTTGAAAAGATAATAATGGACCCATACATATTTCAAGGTGGCTACATGGAAGATATGTATAGTTTTAATCATTTTGGTTTAGGTGCTGTGGCGATACAAAGGCGACATTTTTTTAACCATGAAGTAAATAGACATACAGGACAAGAGACTTTAAGTAATACTGATTTTTACCTAACTGATATTTCGCCTAACGGAGATGTAAGTGTTGCAACAATGCAAACATCTGTAGGAGTTATGGAAAATGAGATGTATGAAAATGCGTTTCTGGTGGAGTTTTTAGGGTTCGAAGATGATGTTTTAAGTAGAACTAATGATGGTAGCATAAACCTAGAAGATTATATAAGGGATGATCAGATATTAAATATTGATTATTATGAAACTGAATTTGGTAATGAAGTATATTTAATAGAAAGTTTATGGGGTGAGCCTTTAAAAGTTTACGAGTATAGTTTAACCGATGACTATGAGTTTGTACGTGGAGAGTTGTTATATGAATCAAGCTCAGAGGTTTTATATTTAATTTGCAATGCTGGAGATTTAGCAGAAGTTGAAATTGTGGTAGAAGCCTTTGATGGTTTTGAGTTAACGTATCACCCACAGATAAATCCACGAACAGGTGAAGTTAATTTTGGTTACTTTGGCGGTGAATTTCCTTTGTGGTATTAAAGCTTAAGCTTGATAGGAGATAAACATGAAAATGTTAAGAAAAATATTAATTGTAAATATAGTGTTTGCATTAGTTTTGAGCAGTGTCGCTTGTGGCGAAACGCAAACTACCTCGGCGGGTGAAGCTCAGCAAAACTCGCAAGTGGAAAATCAAAACAATGCTGAAAGTGTTGGCAGTAGCGAGAATATAAACAATAGCGAAGATATGAGTGAGCAAAGCCAAGCACAAGAAAGTAGTGGCGAAACAACATCTCAAAACGAAAACACTGCGACCGAAAGCACACAAACTAGCGAGCAAAGCGTTAGTAGTGAAACAGTGCAAGAGCAAACAGAGCCTATGGCGGTTGAAATAATTGAAAACGAGGGCGAGGTTACATTTGTGTTTTCACGCTTGCCAGTTTCAGCTGAGGATATAAGCACATTGCCAGTGGAAAATATGCAAATGCCTGAATTTGCTGCTGCTATGTATGTGGCTGCAATGTGTAGCTATGAAAGCAATATTGAAGCAAGTTTTGAAATGTGGGATTATTTAAACGGGCCAGAGGATATTTCAAGTTATGACGAAAGTTTTATTAAAGAAAGGTTAACGGATAAAATATATAAAGTGTACTCGTACTTTGCAGGTAGCTCACCTGAAAATGATTACACACCAACTGAACCATATACAATAACTATTATGGAAAACCCTTACACCTACGCCGATGATGGATATGCAAGGGTGCTAGTGCAATCATCAGGCGCAGATAGTGAGAGATTTATTACAGTGCGCTTAAAAGATAGCACTGGCGAGTGGTTTTTTTGGGAACAAGCACTTTTTGCAGATATAAGGGTGCCGCAATCACAAGACGCATGGAGTTAGTTTTTAGTGTTAGCTTTTTGTAAAAAAAATGCTTGACATTTGAACAGATGATTGTTATAATAAATTGTTCTCTACTCAGAGAGCTGCGCTAACTTGCGCAATCCTTGGCCTTTTTATCTTTTAAAAAAGGCCCTAAAGTCCAAAAGGAGGTACCTCAAAATGGCAAAATACGAAACAATGCTCATCACTAGCACCACGCTTGATGAAGAGGCAACTACTGCTCTTGTCGGTAAGTTCAAATCTCTTATTGAAGCAAACGGCACAATTGATTCAGTTGAAGACTGGGGCAAAAAGCGTTTAGCTTACCCAATCAACGACGAACCAGACGGAATTTACACACTAATTCACTTTACAAGTGAAGGTGATTTCCCAGCAGAGCTTGACCGTGTTTACAAGATCACCGATGGTGTTCTTCGTTCCATGATCATTGCTAAAGAAGCTTAATTAAGGTTTAAGCGTTAGAAAGGAAGAATACATTATGTTGAATGTTGTTGCAATTATGGGGCGCTTAACAGCAGACCCTGAACTAAAACACACCCAAAGTGGTATCAGCGTTGTAACCTTTAATATCGCTTGTGACCGTAATTTTGCGCGCCAGGGTGAACAACGTCAGGCAGATTTTATCACTGTCACAGCATGGCGACAAACTGCTGATTTTGTTTGCAAATACTTTCAAAAAGGTGCTATGATTGCTGTTAACGGCTCATTACAAAGCCGTTCTTACACAGATAAAAACGGCAATAACCGCACTGCAATTGAAGTTGTTGCAGATAACGTTAGTTTTACTGGCTCGAAACCTACTGGTAATGGCGGCGGTAACACTTCTTACCAAAGAAATGAACCAGCTCCATATTCCGCTCCTGTAGAAGCTGTTCCTAGCTATTCTGCAGGCTCGAATGACGATTTTGCTGTTATTGACGACAGCGAAGATTTGCCATTCTAATGAATTAATTACCACCACTTTAATAGGAGGAAAATAAAATGGCTTTTGAAAAATCTGAAGGCGCACGTTCTTCTCGCCCAATGCACCGTGGCCGTAAAAAAGTTTGCGCTTTTTGTGTAGACCGTATGGATAACATTGATTACAAAGACGTTGCACGTCTACGTAAATATGTTTCTGAACGTTCTAAAATCGTTCCACGCCGTGTTACAGGCACTTGCGCGTTCCACCAACGTGCTCTAACAATCGCTATCAAACGTGCTCGTCACGTTGCTTTGATGCCTTACATCAGCGATTAATCTATTTAACTTTAAAAGGTACTACGAGGGTTTTGCAATGTTGCGAAAGTTTAGTAGTGCCTTTTTTTAGAATGTTTTATAAGCTTTTAAAAATATTGTATTACATGCAAAAAATAATATTCAAAAAAGGGGAAAGTTATGAAAAAAATTCTTGTTGTTGTAGATATGCAAAACGACTTTATAGATGGCGCACTTGCAGCTGAAAATGGCACAGCAATTGTTGCAAATGTTATAGATTATGTAAAACAGTTTGACGGACAAGTTCTTTATACCTTGGATACTCATTTTGAAAACTATTTAAAAACACAAGAGGGTACAAACTTACCAGTGCCACACTGTGTTAAAGGCACAAATGGCTGGGAAATACCTCAAAATTTAAAAGACGCATTAATTGCTAAAAACGCAAAAGGCTTTGAAAAACCAAGTTTTGGCTCATCAGAGCTTGCTATGTATTTGGCAGATGAAAATAAAAAGCAACAAATAGATGAAATACAGCTAGTGGGCATATGCACAGATATATGCGTTTTGACTAATTGTATAACATTAAAAACATTTTTACCTGAGGTAAAAATAACTGTGTTAGCAAATATGTGTGCTGGTGTTACTGCGGAGCGCCACAGTGTAGCACTTGAAGCTATGC
>CAYJJL010000046.1:0-11433 GCA_964370455.1 uncultured Faecalibacterium sp. | reverse complement strand
AGCCATAAACCTAAAAAACAAAAAAACGCACCGCTGAACCAAAACATTTTGGTCCAGCGGTGCGCTGGTATCCGAGTAGCGAGACTTGAACTCACGGCCTCTTGACCCCCAGTCAAGCGCGCTACCAGCTGCGCCATACCCGGATATCTCGCTTAAACAAGGCAATAATCCTCACCTAGCGACAATCAATAGTATACAAGAGCATATATGTTTTGTCAATACACAATATCCTTGCACATTAAATATATACCTCCTTCGGTTTAGCGAACAAGTATTATCCGAACCCGACTAAACATTAATATTTATTTTTTAAAAAAACACTTGACAAACAGGTTTACAAGTTGTAAACTTAAAACAAGGCTACAAGCAGTAAACCAAAATATTTTCGGAGGATATACTAATGAGTGATTATAAACTAGGCGAAATAGAAATGCGTTTTGCCGATATTATTTGGAATAATGAACCACTAACTTCTGGCGAGCTTGTAAAACTTGCTGAAACGGAACTAACGTGGAGTAAATCCACTACTTACACTATTTTGCGTCGCCTTGGGCAAAGAGGTATTTTTAAAAACGAAAACGGTAAAGTAACCTCACAAATAAGCAAAAAAGATTTTATTGCCGCCCAAAGCACAAAATTTATCGATGAAACTTTTTCTGGCTCGTTGCCAAGTTTTTTAGCTGCTTTTGCAACACGCAAACAAATATCCGAAACCGACCTTGCTGAAATACAAAAATTTATTGATACGCACAAGGGGGTGTAAATATGTATGAAAACTTGTTTTTAAACATATTAAATATGAGTGCAACTGCAAGTTTTGTAATAATTATAGTATTAATTGCAAGGCTTGCACTTAAAAAAACACCCAAGATTTTTTCATACATTTTATGGGCTGTAGTTTTGTTTAGGCTGCTTGTACCTGTTACCTTTGAAAGCGCTATTGGGCTTTTGCCAGATACCACACCAATACAGCAAAGCCTTAACACAACTGAAACTTTGCAAAGTACAAACACCCCCTATTCACCTAGTACAAACTACTCGCCTAATAATGAGCTAAACCCAAACACAGCAATTACCACACTACCAGTTAACAACCAAATTGCACCACCTCTAACTGCACCTAATGAACTTTTAACAGATAACGCTACCCCTAACACAAACTTTACAGCTAGTGCAACACAAAATTTAAATTGGATATATATATCTGCTATAATTTGGTGCGTTGGTGCTATAAGCATGTTAATTTATGGCATTGTTAGTTATATTATATTAAAGCAAAAATTAATAAGCGCAGTGCATTTAAAAGATAACCTATACCATGCTGATTACATAACCACACCTTTTGTTGTTGGTGTCATAAAACCAAAAATTTATATACCTGTTAGCTTACCCCTAAGCGAGATGGATTTTATAATAGCACATGAAAAATGCCACATAAAACGCTTTGACCACATAACTAGATTATTTGCATACACAGCTTTAGCGCTACATTGGTTTAACCCACTTGCATGGGTAGCATTTACAATATCTAACAAAGATATGGAAATGTCTTGCGATGAAGCTGTTATGCGTAGCATGTCAAAAGATATACGTGCTGAATATATCTCTGCTTTATTGCGCCTTGCCACTGGTCGTAAACTTTTATTAACTGCACCCCTAGCATTTGATGAAGGCGACCCCAAAGGGAGGATTATTAATATTATGAAATATAAAAAACCATTAATTGGCGTTAGTATAACAGCTGTTATTGCTATTGTTGTTTTAAGTGTTGCACTTATGAGCACACAAAAACAATCACCAAGTTCAGCACAAGAAAGCGCAGATAATTTACTAACGGCCGAACAAACAGTTGCTGAAAACGCACACCCTATTGAAATCAAAACCTCCGAGAGCTCGCACAGCGTGCCACTTTATACAAACGAAACTGAACTTAACACAGAGCAACTAACTACAATGCACCTAGATTATTTTGAACAAGAACTTAACATAATTTACCCTGAAGCATTTGGCGATACAGTTTATTTTGAAATGGAAAGTTACTATTACTCCGCCGTGCCAAAAAACACTAAATTTAATACTGAATTAGCAAATGCACAGCTTTTATCACTTGCTGATATTAGCAACACTGAAAGTGGCAAAATAACCCTTGATAACAATATTATAAATCCTACTTTAGATATTAATGCAAATTATATAATTTGCTATATTTCTAGCACAGAAAACCCACAAGCAAAATATGCTTTTAAGGTTGTAATTAACCACGAAAACACTTTATCACCAAATAATGTTTTAGCTGATATTTGCTTTTGGAAAGATGAAAACAACGAATTATTTTTCACACTTTTTACTGGTGCAGATATTGATAAAAGCGAACAAGCAATTTATGACAAAAACAACGCAACCAACGATATAAACGTAATAGCGCAAGAGTTACTTGCATTTGGGCAAGCGCTACAGATACAAATTATTGAAATGCAAGAACTAACACCTGAGGAGAAAAACCCTGCAATACGTGAGCTTTACGACTTACTAAGTGATAAAATTGATTTTGATATATACGAAAAAGATAACATTATGTTAACATCAGTCCTATACCTTACAACAAATTTCTTTGAATTGGAAGCTGGCTATACTACAATTTTAAATATTTATATATGGAAAACGACAGACAATCAAACTTATTTTTCAATTATAGAAAAAACAAACGATGATACACAGCTAACAATGGACAATATTTTTGAACATGTTTTTAAACATGTTTTCAATGAGGAGAATGCTTTTACCAACGTACAGGATTTAAGTGCAAAGTTAATAGAGCTTGGTGAAAACCAACAAGTTGGCATTCACATTATACCTGTTACTTATTTTTCAGATTCTGGCCTTGACTTCTCTGAGGATGAAGTACACGAAATTTCATTGGATATTTCAGAGCAAATTGGCGGTAGTATTGATTATGACGTAATATTTAGTTTACCCCATAACGACCCTAGATATTAACGAGTTTATTAATAATTTCAATTACCATTTCACCTTGTAAAAAGGCGACTAAAACAGTTTTAAGCTGTTTTTAGTCGCCTTTTTTTTATTTAAACCTTGTAAAATATCATGCTAAGCTTTAAATTTTACCGTTGTTATCTGTCCATTTATCGGTTAAGGCTAAAACGCTTTCCCTAAGCTCGGCATCTACGTCCTCGCTAGATTGGGAGGCAGCATATGACCATTCAATCCATGAACCATCATAGTTATATACGTCCTCAACGCCAAGTATCTCCCTTAAAACCATCATAGTGTGTGAGCTTCTAACGCCAGATTGGCAGAAGGTTATAACTTTTTTGCCATCTATCACATCACCATAAATTGCCTCTAATTCCTCGGCTGATTTTAAAGTTTTATCTTCGTTTACGGCATTTGTCCATTCTATATGTACTGCACCTGTCATTGCACCAGTACCAAATGCACCAGAGGATGAACCTGTTTGCTCACCGTTATATTCGCCCTCGCTACGTGTATCGATAACCACCCATTCATCAGGGTTTTCAAGTGCTGCTATAACATCGTTGATATCTGCACTTAGTTCATCAACATTCCACTCCGTTGATGCAAAATCGGTTTTAACGTCTTCATCTGCTAGAGTTACTTGTTTACCTGTTTCAAAACCTGCGTCTTTCCACGCATTTAAGCCACCATCTAGGTATAAAGGCTCTAAACCCATTAGCTCTAGTTGCCAGCCAAAACGTGTAGAATCATGCATGCTACCTGTTGAATAAACAATTATCGTACTATCCTCAGTTACGCCAGCTTTTGACATAAGTTCGTTCATAGAATCAAGCCCTGTGCGAAAACCGCTAACATTTGTGCTTATTGCCTCGCTAGAACCAGAGCCTGAATAATCAGAGCGCCAAACTCTAAATGTGCCATCTATTGGGCTGTTTTCGTCCATTAAAGGCACAAGTGCTTTTGTACCATCTAACACACCAAAAACAACTACATCCTCGCCAGAATCAATAAGCGCTTTTGCATCCTCAGCTGATATAAATTTCGAATCCTCATTTGACATGCTATCTTCCCCTGTTTGTTCTACCACACTTTGCGAGCTTTCTTCTGCTGTGCTTTGTGAGCTTTCTACAGTTTCACTTTGTGAGGTAGAGGTTGCTGTGCCTTGCGAAGCACCAGTTGATGTGCATGCAACAGCGGTAAGTAATAATGCAGATGTTACTGCCAATAAAATAATCTTTTTCATCGCAATTCTCCTTTTTTTGCTTTTTGCTTATTTAATTTGAATATTCTTTTTCTTGGCTATATATTTAGGTATTAACGAAACTAAAAATAGCACTACACCAGCAACTGCAAATTGTATTAGCAATGTTACAGACATACCATTTGTAGCAATTTCGCCCGCCAAAAATGCATATATAAAAGCACCTGGTGCCATTGTTATAAACGATACAACAGCAAATTGCAACACACTAACCGAAGTTATGCCATATGCATAGTTTTGCACATTATACGGAAACGCAGGCACTAGCCTTGTTAAAATTAAAAAGCTTGTTCCGTTTTCTTCAAAACCTTTTTCTATCTTTTTAAAAATCAAATTATTTTCAAACTTTTTAACGATAAACCCTCTGGCAATATATTTTGAAATGATAAAAGCTACTGTTGCGCCAACTGTACCACCAACCAAAGCTAAAATACCACCTAAAACTGGGCCAAAGGTTATACCTGCAACAATTGTAAATGCTGAACCTGGTATCATAAAAACTGCTACCACAACATAAAGCAAAATATATGCTACGTAACCAATTATACCAAGCTCGGCAAACCATGCTTGTAGCGCCTCAATATCTGTTAAAAATTCGATTACACCAAATTGATAAAGTGCAAATACAACTGCGCCTATTATAGCCAAGGCTATAACAATTTTTATTGCAAATGCGCTTTTATTTTTTGTGTTTTGTTCGTTCATAGTAATTCTCCGTTCTGCTCTTTTATAACTTGCAACTAAATTACATGCTGTTATAAATATTAAATAGACATAATGCTTTTAATGCCTGTTTTTGTTTTAAATCTATTTGTCCATGCTGTAACTGTTTGCGATAAACTATCCACTGGCGGTGTATCACCTTTATGTACAACATCGCCATATACTAAATCTAAAATATGCCACGCTGGCGCACCGCCCATTAACATTGATTGCCTACATGCTGCACAATAAGTTACAACTTCTTTAGTGGGGAAATCCCCTACTCGCCTTTCCATAACTTTTTTTGCAATTTCAGGGTTTGCTGGCACAACCATACCACCAAAACCGCAACATCTAGTTGTTTCTCTTGTTTTTTCAGGTTCAACAAAATTATAACCAAGCTCTGTTAATATCCAGCGTATGCCATCGTGTATTTCAGGGTATGGCCTAACCGAACATGAATCATGCACTGAAAAAACATCATTGCTTCCCTTTGCCTTGCCTATAACCTCTTTAGGTAAACCAATTTCAGGTAGTAAAGCCCAAAGTGAGGTAACTTTTATATTTGGGTTAAGGCTTAATGTTTTATAACAGCTCTGACATGCTACTATAACTTCATCCACGTTACAATCTTCAAAATCTTTTGTTAAACCGTCAAATCTTTCGTGAAATTTATCATCTTGACCTATGGCTTTTGTCGGTTTGCCACAGCATTTTTGCACTGCTGATAAATCTGGATACACCGTTTTAAGGTGCTTTAAAGTATTTAAAACCAATTGAGGATTATACGACGAAAGCGCACAACCGCCCATAAATGCTTTTCTACCCATTATTTTTCCCTCCTTTTACCTTGGTGGTAAATATTTTGCTAAAGCCCAATAACTGGTGCATATTTATTGCTTTATGCCCTGCCATTGGCGAATTGCCACCATTACATTTAACCATATCTTTGCGCATTGCCCCAAAAAGTTCAGCAAATTTATACTCTTCTGGACATACTAGTGTGCATTGATCACACATATTGCACGAATATGGTATAATAGGGTCTATTTGACTTGTACTGATAAAAGTTTTAAATAAATCGCCTGGGTATAAAGCATATTCGCTAAGCATAATACACTCAACCATGCATTTTTTACACTCACATTTAAAACAACGTGAGGCCTCTACAAGTGCTGTTTCGTCATCAAAACCAAAATCACACTCATCAAAAGTTTTAATCCTCTCACTAACTTGCATTTCATTAGTAGTTTTACGTGGTAAGTTTTCCGCATTTTTGGGTAGCGGTACATCAAGTTTAGTTTTGTATGAACCTTCTTTTTCAAAATCCCTATTTTTGCGTAAATCCTCACCTTGTAGGTATAAATTAACTGATAACGCTGCTCGCCTACCTGATGCCATTGCTTGCACAACAATATTTGTACCAGCGCAATCACCAGCTACAAAAACATTTTCAACTGCTGTTTGCAATGTATCTTTATCCACAACGTAACGGCCGCCTCTCATTTGCTCAATAATACCATCTGTTGCATCTTGCACCACTTGGCCAGTAGCAAAAATAATAGTATCGCAAGTAATAGTGCGTAAATTTTCCTCGTTATAAACAGGGTTAAATTTACCCTCGCTATCAAAAACAGATACAACATCTCTTATAACTGCACCGCTAACTAAGCCATTATCGCCTAGTATTTCCTTAACGCTACATGCACAGTTAAATATTATACCCTCTGCTAATGCGCCGTGTTGTTCGTGCTTACTTGCGGGTAAGATATCAGCCCCCTCCAGCGAAACTAAGTTAACCTCACTTGCGCCTAACCTTAGCGCTGTTCTGGCGCAATCCATAGCAACGTCGCCACCGCCAACCACTACAACTTTTTTGCAAGTTACCTCTGCGCGCTCTTCTAGCGAGGCAAGTTTCAAAAAATCTACAGCGTTAGTTATATTTTTGTTATCATCACCTTTTGTTGGTATTAACGAGCCTTTATGCGCACCATTGGCAACCACTACTGCATTATAATTTTGTTGTAGCTCTTTAAAAGTAATATCCTTGCCAATTTCAACACCCATTTTAAACTCAACACCTAGTTTTTCTAAGTATTTATATTCAAAATCAATTACTTTTCTTGGTAGCCTATATGCTGGTATACCAACACGCATCATACCACCATAAACATTTAATTTTTCAAAAATAGTTACGCTGTGCCCTGCCTTTGTTAAATCAATAGCCGCTTGCGCACCAGCTGGGCCTGCGCCTATTACTGCTATTTTTTTACCTGTTGGGTTTTCTTTGTTTAAATCCCAAAGAGCTTCGTTATCCTCTCTATCCGCTGCGTATCTTTTTAGTGCTGCAATGGCAATAGGTTCGTCGTACTCTTTACATCTGCGACACTCCAGTTCACAAGGGTGCGCACAAATTCTACCTAGTGTGGCAGGCAAAAACACTTTTTCCCTAATTTTAAGCAAGGCTTCTTTCGTTTTACCCTCTTTTATTAGGTTTACATATTCAATTGCTTCAGTGTGCATAGGGCAACTTGTTGAACATGGTGCATGTTGATGCCCTTGACATTCAAGCGCTATTTTAGTAGCTTGCTCCATAACATTACTGCTAAATTTCAAATTAATCACTCCATCCTTAAACATAACTTGTTAACAAAATAATGCACAATGATAAATTTAAAAAGAAAATATCAATATTTTTTGTGCTGTTTTATAATTCTATCACACAATACATTCTTGGTCAACTATTAGCACAAATATTATACACAATTAACATGTATTATGTGAATATTATATAAATAATTTTAACCATTTAGCTGTTAAAATGATTTTTTTACTTACCTAAATAGCAAAAAATTATAATTTGTTTACGATGGTAAGCAAAAATAGCTCTAACTTTAAAATATTACTACATAAAAAATGAGGCGTAACGAAATTTTCATTTCGTTACGCCTCGATTATGTTTTTATTACCAAATTAACAAATGCTATTATACTTATTTCGGTTACTGTATTACTGTGATTTTATAACCTTATTAGAAACATAATAGCCAACAAACGCTAACAAAACCATTAGCACAGCTATTATAGCATAAGCTATATCTAAATTAAAATACTCGCCTATTGCTCCACTTAAAGGGAACAAAATAATCATCATTACAGAGTAACTCATGCTTTGCAGTGAAAGCAAAGTCGCCCTTGTTTCCGATGGTATATTTTTATTTATCCAGTTTGAATTTAACGGTTGCATAACTGCGCTAAAATACCCTACAAAAGCAAAACTTAAAAGTTTTAACCAAATTATATTAAAACTAAATGCAAAAGTTGCTATTGCAAGTAAAACAGGTAACACAACTATCATGCTTGATTTTAATATTTTATCAACCATATTTGCGCTTATTGCACCTAAAGCACTTAATGCGCTATAAAGCAAAAACACTATCGCAATTTCAGTTTTACTAAAGCCCAGCAAGCTAAAATTTTGCTGTGAATAAAAATAAACAACAGCATTCATCGCAAAAACTGTAGGGAAATATAGCAAAATAAAAATAAGTTTTTTATTTTTATGTACTATTTTATAGGTAGTTTTAAAATGATCAGATACGCTTATTTTTTCTTCTTTCTTTTCGTCAGCTTTTATATCTACCTCTGTAAACATGCTTGCAACACCTAAAGCCACAATGCTTATTGCAATTGCTAAAATATAGCTATAATCAAAAGAAAAATCTGCTAATACACCGCCAACAAAGGCTGCTATACCCATGCCAATTTCAATTAAAAAATTAATCCTGCCGTTAATTTTTATATAGCTTTTTTCCTTTTTAAGTACTTTGAGTGTGTCGTAAAACAAGGCTTCTTCCGAGCCTGAGTTTAAATTATACGAAAGCGCTGAAAATATAAAAGCAATTGCAAAAGCAAAAAAATTGCTAGAAAACAAAAATATAATTGCAGATATGATAGATGAAATTCTGCCCAGAACAATTACTTTTTTACGCCCTAATAAATCAGCAAGTGCGCCCGTTGGCACTTCTGCCACTAAACCTGTAAGGTGGAAAATACCCTCTAACAGCCCTATTTCAATTAAATTCATGCCTTTGTATGCTAAATACAGCACCCAAATTGCACTGGTAATATTCATAGCGCTAAAGAACGAATAAAAATATTCAACTTTTATATTTCGTTCTATTTTTTTGTAATTCATTTTTACTCCTTTTTAACGGAGTGAAACCCTCCGCGTTAACTTATTATCATTCATTTTAAAAACTCCTTTCATAATTTATTATATAAGCATTTATCTAGCGAGCTAGATAACGACTCTCTTAAAAATTTAGCATTAATCTAACAATGCTTTTAAATAATGGCCTGTGTAACTGCGTTTTTCTTTTACAACTTGTTCAGGTGTGCCTTTAGCTACAATTTCACCGCCGGCATTGCCACCCTCTGGCCCTAAGTCAATAATATAATCTGCACATTTAATAAGCTCTAAATTATGCTCAATAACAATTATACTATTGCCTGCATCAACTAGTTTTTGTAAAACCTCAATAAGCTTGTGTACGTCTGCTATATGCAAGCCTGTTGTTGGTTCGTCCAAAATATAAACCGTTTTACCTGTGCTACGTTTCGCAAGCTCGTTTGCAAGTTTAACACGTTGCGCCTCACCGCCTGATAAAGTAGTTGCACTTTGCCCTAGTGTAACATAGCCCAAACCAACCTCAAGCAAAGTATTTAGTTTGCGCTGTATTTTTGGCTGTGCTGAAAAAAACGCACACGCATCTTCAACTGTCATGTTAAGCACATCGGCAATTGTTTTATCTTTATATTTAACCTCTAGTGTTTCCCTGTTAAAACGTGTTCCTTTGCAAACTTCACAAGGTACATATACATCAGGTAAAAAGTGCATTTCAATTTTTAAAATGCCGTTACCCTCGCACGCTTCGCACCTGCCGCCTTTTACGTTAAAGCTAAAACGTCCTTGGCTATAACCACGCATTTTAGCATCTTGTGTCATGGCAAAAAGCGCACGTATATCGTTAAAAACGCCAGTGTATGTCGCTGGGTTTGAGCGTGGTGTTCTACCTATTGGTTGTTGATCTATGCCTATAACTTTATCTACCCACTCCATGCCCTCAACAGCTTTGCATTTGCCAGCACGCTGTTTTGCACCGTTTAAATTATGCGCAAGTGTTTTGTATAAAATCTCATTTATAAGGCTAGATTTGCCACTACCTGATATACCTGTAATACAAGTAAAAACACCTAAAGGGAAATCAACCGTTATATTGTGCAAGTTATTTTCAGTTGCACCAACAACACGCAAAGCGTGCCCCTCGCCTTTACGGCGCACTTTTGGTATTTCAATTTTTTTGCGACCTGTTAGGTATGCCGCTGTAATGCTTTTTTTAACTTTACTAATTTGTGCGAGTGTACCTGCAGCCACAACCTCGCCACCATGCACACCAGCGCCTGGGCCTATATCAACTATAAAATCAGCCTCACGCATTGTGTCTTCATCGTGTTCAACAACAATAACACTATTGCCTAAATCTCTAAGGCGTTTTAGTGTTGCAATAAGTTTATCGTTATCTCTTTGGTGCAAACCTATGCTTGGTTCATCCAAAACGTAAAGCACACCAGTTAAAGCCGAGCCTATTTGTGTTGCCAAACGTATACGCTGGCTTTCACCACCTGAAAGTGTGCCAGCTGCACGTGCTAAAGTTAAATAGTCTAAACCAACGCTTTGCAAAAAGCCTAGGCGCTCTTTAACTTCTTTTAAAATTCTATCGCCTATTTGGTGGCCTTTTTCAGTTAGCTTTGTTTCTGTATCTTCAATAAAAGCAAGTTCTTCACGTATAGACATCTCGCAAAATTCGCTGATGTTTTTATCGTTAATGGTAACTGCAAGCACTATTGGCCTTAAACGTCTGCCTTTGCAATCTGGGCATTCTTCAGCCTCCATAGAGCTTGCAATTTCTTCTTTCATCCATGCACTACTTGTTTCTCTAAAACGTCGCTCAAGGTTATTTATAACACCCTCAAAACTATTTGTGTATTTTCCAGAGCCAAACTCGTTTGAGCGGTGCATAGTTAATTTTTCGTTACCTGTGCCATATAAAATAGCGTTAACTGCCTCTTTGCTCATCTCATTAATAGGCGTATCTAGCGTAAAACCGTATTTATTACCTAAGGCTGTAAAATACATCTCGCTCATGCTACCCTCAGCATAATACCAACCACTAGCCTTAACCGCACCATCACGTATTGAAAGCTTATGGTTTGGCAAAATACGGCTAGGATCAACACGCATAAAAGTGCCAAGGCCTGTACATGTTTCGCACGCACCTAACGGATTGTTGAACGAAAAAATGCGTGGTGCTAGTGCGTCCATAGAAATATTATGCTCAGGGCAAGCAAAGTTTTGGCTAAACTGCAAAGGCTCGCCATCTATAACATCTATTTCAACATTTCCGCCTGTTA